>NZ_JADPLO010000055.1:0-12941 GCF_015667765.1 Bacteroides sp. 1001302B_160321_D4
TTCCTTTTTAGGCTAGCAAAGGTATATGCATGAAGGGAATTGACTAAACTTAATCCCCCAAGAATTACAACTGAGCCTTTATATCCCGGCTCGATATTAGAAAAGAAACATGTGGTAGGTTATTTTTATCGAACTGATTTATAAAACAAATATGTTCCATTGAAAAAGAAAGAAAAAGCATAGCTTTCGATAGGCTAAAGCTATGCTTTTCTATGTCTAAAGCACCGCTTTACAGAACAAAAACAACCTATATCATCTACGCAAGCTTAGAGGATAACGCAAAATATAATCCACCACAACAAACGTAAGCGTCTCCGCGATTCTATATTGCTGTCCGTTTTTAGCTCTCATATCTTTGCGAGGTATAAAAATGAAGCATTATGGATTTAGAAAATAGATTTAGAAGAACTTGGAAACGTTTCCAAGAAGTCTTAAAAACAGACTACAATTGTTCTTTAGCGGATGTTTGCCGCGAGCAGCATACCACTTTTGGAGGTATGAGTTCCTGGATGTCCCGACGGGGCTATAGCGTTAAACAAGCTAAGGCAGATGTGGTTCGTGATTATTATGGCGGCGTTGAGCCGTCCCCACTGACCACTACCTCTCCTGCGTTCACTCAAATAGCACCCGCCATGTCGTCGGAAGAAGAGTTTAGTCTTGCCGGGATCACAATCACGTTTAACAGTGGAACCACCATTTCGGTCAAACGGGCCACACCCGGTGGTGTTATTAAAATGTTGCTCGATTACGAAAGAAAGGAGGGAGATCCATGTATTCTCTAACATCAGCCAATCGATACTATCTGTACCAGGGCTTTGTTCGTATGAACCTTGGCATCGACGGTTTATTCAAAATTATACGCTTGGAAATGAAGGACTTGTCTCCCGTTTCCGGAGATATATTTTTATTCTTTGGCAAAAACCGACAAAGTGTAAAAATACTGCGTTGGGATGGCGATGGCTTTCTTCTGTACTACAAGCGCCTCGAGGGTGGAAGTTTTGAGTTACCAACATTTAACCCCCATACAGGCAATTACGAGATTTCTTATCAGGTTTTGTCTTTTATCTTAAATGGAGTGTCATTGAAGTCTGTACGGTTGCGAAAACGTTTCAGGATTTAATATAATATGTTGATTGTTAATTATTTGTACTAAGTATATCATCCGATTTATTTGGTCAACTCGTTGATTTTTTATATCTTTATACCATGAAAAAGGATGAGATCATAGAGTTATTGAAGGAACAGATCAAGAGATTACGAGATGACAACAACAGACTCTTGGGGCAAGTAGATGCTTTGATAAAAGAGGTTTCTTCCCTTAAAGAAGCACTCCTTCAAAAAGGCGAATCTCTTAGCAAACAACAGCGCCTTGCTAAGGGGCTCGCCAAACTTGTATCCAACACATCCGAACAGCAACAAGCTCCCCAACCTGCCATGTCCGAAGAAGAGCGGCAGAAGAGAGAAGCTGAAAAAGCAGATAAGCGTAAAGCCAGAAAGAACAATGGTGCCAAACGTGACATGCATTATGAGATGGAGGAAGAAGAACATGTCGTTTATCCTGATGATCCCGATTTTGACATCAATAAAGCCCGGTTGTTTACTACCGCTCCCAGAATATGCGTCCGCTATGAATGTGTACCCATGCGCTTCATCAAGCACGTCTACAAGATACACACCTATACGCAAGACGGTCGCCTGTTTGAGGGAAAAACCCCGGTCGCGGCTTTCTTAAATTCCAGCTATGACGGCTCATTTATTGCCGGATTGATGGAATTACGTTATATACAATCGCTACCTGTTGAAAGAATCATCAACTACTTCGAAGGTCATGGCTTTACGCTGAAGAAACCTACGGCTCATAAGTTGATAGAAAAAGCCTCAGGCCTCTTCGAAAATCTTTATAAGTGTATCCGGCAGACAGCTTTGAGTGATCCTTATAAGGCAGCCGACGAAACCTATTACAAAATACTCGTCCCGGAAAAGAACAGTAAGGGAAAAGGAGTTAGAAAGGGATACCTTTGGGTGGTTGTCGGCATAAACACCAGGATGATATACCTGCTCTATGATGACGGCTCCCGGTCTGAAAGAGTTATTCTTAACGAATTAGGCAGTTGCAAAGGTATCATACAAAGCGATGGCTACTCACCTTACCGGAAGCTCGAAAGCGATGCTTATCCCAATATCACACGCATCCCGTGCTTGCAACATATAAAACGGAAATTTATAGATTGCGGTGAGAATGACCCGGATGCAAAAAGAATCGTGGAGCTGATAAACACTCTTTATCAAAACGAGCATAAGCATAAAGTTGGGGTTGATGGATGGACAGTAGAACAGAATCTTATGCATCGAAAAAAGTATGCGCCGGACATACTCGGAGAAATAAAAGATGTGTTTGATGAAATAGAAGAGCGGGGGGATTTATTACCAAAGAGCGAACTACAAGAAGCTATCACCTATCTTCGCAATGAGTGGAATGCAGTGGTGGACATCTTTAATTATGGTGACACTTACCTGGACAACAATATAGTTGAACGGATGAACCGGTACATATCCTTATCAAGAAAAAACTCATTGTTCTTCGGCAGCCATAAGGGAGCCGAACGAGGCGCCATACTCTACACGATAGCACTCACCTGTAGGATGCATAAAGTGAATCTATTTGAGTATCTCACGGATGTGATAAACAGAACAGCTGAATGGCAACCAAACACACCACTTGAAAAATACAGGGAACTGCTTCCTGACAGATGGGAAAAGGCTAATGGATAAAAAGGGAGCATTAGCCTTTTTATTTTAGCAAACTATATAGAATCGCGGAGACGCTTACCAACAAACAACAGCTTTTAAGAAGCTCCTTCATCTCTAAATTCCTTATTCATAGGCTATTCAGAAGAAAGATGAAGGGGAGAATAAAAATAAAAAAATCATAGGCTGATTTAAAATAAATATCCCAATGATTGAATTTAATCATTGGGATATTTATTTTAAACACTTCGATGTTTATTATGAACTAGTCAAGAGTCCATCTTTTTTCAGCATTTAATATTTAATTCATTCAGAACCTTGCGTATTGCTTCAAATGTAGTAATACGAGTAGGAACCAGCGGCAAACGAAGCTTATTTTCAATCATCCCCATCGCATTTAACATTGATTTTACGCCTGCCGGATTTCCATCGACAAATAACAGGTTAAATAATTCCGTAAATCGATGATGAATAGTCAACGCATTGGCAAAGTCTCCTTGAAGCGCCAAACGTGTCATGCGACTAAATTCACGAGGAAAAGCATTACCAATTACCGAAATCACGCCAACAGCTCCCAATGTTATGAGAGGAAAGGTGATACCATCATCTCCAGAGATTACATTAAAATTTTCCGGTTTATTTTTAATAATATCATCCATTTGCGTGATATTGCCGGATGCTTCTTTAATAGCAACTACATTATTGAAATCACGGGCAATCCGCAACGTAGTTTCAGCAGTCATATTTACTCCCGTACGTCCCGGAACATTATACAATACGATAGGGAGCTCCGTAGCTTCCGCAATCGCTTTATAATGCTGATAAATACCTTCTTGAGAAGGTTTATTATAATACGGCACCACAGACAATATAGCATCAACCCCTGTAAAATCATCGTTTTTCAATGTTTCTACAATAGCGCGAGTATTATTACCACCTACACCCAACAGAATAGGAATTCTTCCGTTAACGCGGTCAATTACCATCTTTTTTATGGTTTTCTTTTCTTCCTCGGTCAGAGTCGGTGTTTCAGCTGTAGTTCCCAGCACACACAAGAAATCCGCATTATTCTGCAATAGATAGTCCACCATACGCATCAACGCGTCATAGTCAACGCTCTCATCCTCTTTGAAAGGAGTAATCAGTGCTACCCCCATTCCTTTCAATTTAGTCTGTATCATGAGTTTTAATTATAATCTCTAATTTATTTAGCCGCAAAAGTACGAATATTTTTCTTATCTTACGATATAAGTTTCAGAAATTCGTCTTCGCTTAATATGGTTATTCCAAGTTTTTTTACTTTTTCGAGCTTTGCAGGTCCCATATTATCTCCAGCCAATATAAAACTCGTTTTCGCGGAAATGCTTCCAACATTTTTCCCTCCGTTTTTCTCGATAAGTTCCTTATATTCGTCACGCGAGTGATGGATAAACACACCACTGATAACAATAGACTGTCCTGCCAACTTATCAGTGTATCCACTCAAATCTTCCTCTGTACGATAAAGTTGTAGTCCGGCCTCCTTTAGCCTGTTAACCAACTCACGATTAGACTCATTAGCAAAATAAGCAAGTATACTTTGAGCTATTTTTTCTCCGATTTCATCGATACTTACCAATTTTTCAAGATCTGCCTGCTGTAAATCATCGATATTCTCAAACGACTTCGCAATCTTTTTAGCCACAGTCTCACCAACAAAGCGGATTCCTAAAGCAAAGATTACACGCTCGAAAGGAACTGTTTTACTTTGCGCAATTCCCGTTACAATATTCTCTGCCGATTTTTCACCCATACGATCCAAACCTTTGATATCATCAGCTGTAAGTTTATACAAGTCGGCCGTATTTTCAATTAATCCCAAACGATAGAACATATCCACCGTTTCCGGCCCTAATCCATCAATATTCATAGCCTTTCGACTAATAAAATGCTCTATTTTGCCTTTGATTTGAGGAGGACACGCTGTTTCATTCGGGCAATAATGAGCAGCTTCTCCTTCATATCTGACTAGTTTACTGCCACATTCGGGACAATTAACGATGAACCGAACCTTCTCACCAAGCATAAAACTACGTGCATCTTTATCAACCCCTGTAATCTTAGGAATAATTTCACCGCCTTTTTCTACATAAACCATGTCTCCAATATGCAAATCAAGCCCCTCGATAATATCCGCATTATGCAAGGACGCACGTTTTACAACCGTCCCTGAAAGCTGCACAGGATCCAGATTAGCTACTGGTGTAACAGCTCCGGTTCTTCCTACCTGATAAGTCACCTTATTCAAACGGGTCAACGCACGTTCTGCCTGGAATTTATAAGCAATAGCCCATCGAGGAGATTTAGCCGTAAAGCCCAAATTCTTCTGCTGCCTCAAACTATTCACCTTTAAAACAATCCCATCTGTGGCAACCGGCAGATTTTTACGCTCTACATCCCAATAATTGATAAATTCAAAAACCTCCTCTAATGTCTGGCACTTACGCGTCAAATCAGAGATTTTAAAGCCCCATTTTGCCGCTTCCTGAAGATTTTCATAATGTCCGTCACAAGGCAGGTTATCACCCAGCAAATAATACAAATAAGCATCCAGTTTGCGGGAAGCCACAATAGAAGAATTCTGCAACTTCAATGTACCGGAAGCCGCATTTCTCGGATTGGCAAAAAGCGGCTCTTCACGCGCTTCTTTCTCTCGATTCAACTCTTCAAACACTTCCCATGGCATAAGAATTTCTCCACGTATCTCAAAAGAAGCAGGATAATTATCACCATGCAATACAAGCGGAATAGAACGGATCGTTTTCACATTATCCGTCACATCATCCCCCTTTTCTCCATCCCCACGGGTGACGGCACGAACCAACTTTCCATCTTCATAAGTCAGCGAAATAGAAGTACCGTCATATTTCATTTCACAACAAATCTCGAAATCCTCATTCAATGCCTTACGGACACGGTCGTAGAAGTCCGTCACTTCCGCTTCCGAATATGTATTTGCCAATGACAACATAGGATATTTATGAGCCACTTGCGTGAAATTCTTGTTTAAATCGCTACCTACACGCATCGTAGGCGAATTTTCATCTTTATATTCCGGATGTGCCTGTTCCAAATCCTGAAGTTCACGCATCTTGTCGTCAAACTCTTTATCTGAGATTTCAGGAGCATTCAACACATAATAATTATAATTATGCCGGTGAAGTTCGGCACGCAATTCCTCTATTTTTTCCTTTATATCCATATTTATTCGATTGTTTAAGGCAAAAATACATGTTTATCTTTGAATATTTGTACTTTTGCGAAAAATTAAAAGATTATGCGTATTGATATTATAACAGTTTTACCCGAAATGATTGAAGGTTTCTTCAATTGTTCTATCATGAAACGAGCTCAAGATAAAGGACTTGCAGAGATACATATTCACAATCTGCGTGATTATACCGAAGATAAATATCGCCGTGTCGATGATTATCCTTTTGGAGGGTTTGCCGGAATGGTTATGAAAATAGAACCCATCGAGCGTTGCATCAATGCTCTGAAGGCAGAACGCGACTACGATGAAGTTATTTTCACGACCCCCGACGGAGAACAGTTCAACCAGCCGATGGCCAACAGCCTCTCGTTGGCACAGAATCTCATTATTCTTTGCGGACATTTCAAAGGTATCGATTACCGCATCCGAGAACACCTGATTACTAAAGAAATCAGCATTGGAGATTACGTATTAACAGGAGGAGAATTGGCAGCAGCGGTGATGGCGGACGCCATCGTACGTATCATCCCCGGAGTCATTTCTGATGAACAGTCCGCACTTTCCGATTCTTTCCAGGATAATTTGCTGGCAGCACCTGTATATACACGACCTGCGGATTATAAAGGTTGGAAAGTCCCCGATATTCTCTTATCCGGTCATGAAGCAAAAATCAAAGAATGGGAACTGCAACAATCCCTGGAACGTACCAGAAAACTTCGTCCCGACTTATTGGGAGAATAAAATAAAGTGTAAATAAAAACGACGGTGAAGAATATGTAAATCTTCACCGTCGTTTTTATTTTGCCTTCAGTTTATAAAGATCTTGCTGATAGCTAATCTTAAACACAGACCTATTTTTCATCCGCTGTTTCCAGCCTGCTTATTCTTCCTTTATTCAAAAGACAAATAGCATTTTTCTCGCAGACTTAGTGCGAATGGTTATTGTATGTTTTCAATTACACCTCAAGTGCACCAATAATTTCCTTTACAGACTTACACCCGTGTCTTTCCAGGTAATTATTTATACCATCTTCCACTTTAATAGTGACAGCAGGATCTATGAAATTTGCCGTACCAATCTGGATAGCCGTTGCACCTGCAAGCATGAATTCGACAGCATCTCTCCAGTCCATAATACCCCCTAAACCAATGACAGGAATATTTACCGCCTTAGCAACTTGCCACACCATACGCAATGCGATAGGTTTTACGGCCGCTCCCGACATTCCTCCTGTTATCGTTGATAAAATAGGGCGTTTACGTTCCGCATCAATCGCCATACCCAGCAATGTATTGATTAATGACACGCTATCTGCACCACTTTCTTCTGCCGCGCGAGCTATTTCGGTGATATCCGTAACGTTTGGGGAGAGTTTTACGATAAGTGTCTTTTTGTAAGCAGAACGCACTGCTTTCACTACTTCTGATGCCCCTTTTGCTGACACACCAAAAGCCATACCTCCTTGCTTCACATTGGGGCAAGAGATGTTTAGTTCTATAGCAGGAATTTTGTCAAGTTCATTAATGATTTCAGCCGTTTTTACATAATCTTCGATCGCAGACCCCGAAACGTTTACAATCATATTCGTTTGAATGTCTTTTATACGAGGATATATATGCTCCACGAAGTAGTCAACACCCTTATTTTGCAGTCCTACAGCGTTTAACATACCAGAAGGAGTCTCTGCCATACGCGGATAAGGATTCCCTTCACGTTTGTGAAGAGTCGTTCCTTTTACAATAATACCACCTATTCGCGTTATATCAATGAAATCAGAGAACTCTTCACCATATCCAAATGTACCGGATGCCGTCATTACCGGATTCTTCATTTGTAATTCACCAATGTTTACACTCAAATCTGCCATAGTAGTTTATTTATATTAAAAACAGGACCTTCTTTACATACACACAAGTGACCTTCTGTCGTATTTTCCACACAGCACAAGCATGCTCCGATACCACAAGCCATTGTATTTTCCAAAGAAACTTCACATTCTATCTGATTACTTTTGGCATATTTTGCCACAGCCACCATCATTGGTTTAGGACCACAAGTGTAAATCTGCTCAAATCGTACCTTATTTAATATAGAATGTTGAGTTACGTATCCTTTTTCGCCATGGCTACCATCTTCCGTAGTAGTATACACCTCTCCATATTTAGCAAACTCTTCCAGCTGCAACAAATCTTTGTCGCTACGGGCACCTAACAAGAACGTAGGTTTGTGGCCTTTTTTAGCCAATTGTTCACCTAAATACAACATGGGAGCTGTTCCGACACCTCCACCAACTAATAAGAGCTTATCAGAAGCCTCTTGAGGCATTGTGTATGCATTTCCCAGCGGAAGCACCACATTAATTGTATCACCAGAATTAGCCTCTGCCAGACGTCTTGTTCCATCACCAACCAGCTGGATCAGAAACCAGACCTCATTTCGCTGTTTATCTACAAAATTAATAGAAATAGGACGACGCAAGAATGTAGTAGGCGAACCGTCCACCCGGATTTCTGCAAACTGCCCAGGTAACATTTCGGGCAGTAATGACTGAGACGTCAATTTTAGCAATACATAGTTTGCATTCAATCTGATATTCTCGGTCACTGTCAGATCTAAAATAAATTTCTTCATGTATGGATATAAAAGTATAAATTCGTATTCCGGGTGCAAAGATACAGGAAATTGCTCAAACCACCGATTTTACTCTTTATTTTTCAGGCCTAAACGTCTCATAGGTATTATCATCAAAAAATATTCTTATTTCCGTGATTTTCCTGGCAGGCTTTTCTATATACCTAATCTCTTGTTTTACAATCTCTTTAGGGGAATTTTCAGCGTTTCTTAATGGCATTTCCTTGCGATTTTCCGGAATAGCCGGCTCTTTGGACGAATTTATGAGATTCTCGTCGAATAAAGAAGGCAGATAATCGCTATTAGAAGAAGAAAAAGATGTCTCTTCTTCAGATACCATCATTTCGCCCTCTCCATAAAGCAACCATTCAAGATTTACATAGTCATACTTTTGATGAACCTTCATTATGACATCTAAACTGGGTTTATTCCGGCCATTTAAAATATGAGAGAGAGTAGATTGTTGTACTCCGATTGTTTTAGCAAAAACTTTAGGAGGAACTTTTTCTCTCTCCATTATCATTCTGATTCTGTCTTTTATCTCCATACTACCTTCTTTTTAGTACAATTGTATGTGTTATGCACCTGATTCACAAAAATACGTATTACATCATTGATAATACAAAGGTAAATATTTAGATTCACAAAAGCAAATTACAAATATAAAAATATTAATATCACAAAAATACACCGTTCTATGCAAATCGAATATTACGTTTGTATATCAAACAAAAACAGTAAATACAAACATAAATCTTTAATTAAATAAA
Organism: Bacteroides sp. 1001302B_160321_D4; assembly: GCF_015667765.1. Classification (NCBI taxonomy): domain Bacteria; kingdom Pseudomonadati; phylum Bacteroidota; class Bacteroidia; order Bacteroidales; family Bacteroidaceae; genus Bacteroides; species Bacteroides sp. 1001302B_160321_D4. The sequence continues at coordinate 9,404 of NZ_JADPLO010000055.1, forward strand.
TATATATAAAGTGCAGATATATAGATGTATAACTGATATACATATAAGCCAAAATAAAGTTATTCACAAATATACACACCACCTAAAAGAAGCTTTTATAGTATAAATTGATGTAATAATACATATCATACTGAATTACAACAAAATAAGCGGACATTTCTTATTTGTTAATTGTCATACAACTACATTTGTATATATAATATTAATATTGTAAACGCACAAATACACTATTGTGAATAATCCTTTTGGATTACATTTGTATTGAATTCACATTCCTGTATTACACATTGGTAACATGCTAAATGTACAAAAGTAAATATCGATAGTTGCAAAAGCAATAAAAGGAAGGAATCAACCCATACTTTACCAATGTATATTACTATTTTTGTCTAATCATCCTTTACAATTTTCTCTAAAAAGCAAATCCTTGCGATATTTCTGTACCAATCTCCAGATATTTATTTTTTTTCGATTCTAGAAGGCTTATTTTTCGCATAAATAAATGATATACAAGAATTTAATCCCAATAAAGTGAATCTATATTTCTATTAAACTAGAAAAAAATCATGCTGTAACAATCCAATATAGTCTGAACTATCAAAATGACATTAATGGGCAGCTTTAGAAAAAGAGAAAATCTCCATTCTCACTATAAAATGGTAGCATCAAAATCTAAAATGCTTTTTTGATAAAACTCAAGGATCAGTAAACTTTTCTCGTTAAAAAATTCAAGCTTTAGATTTAATGAAAATGTATTTTCTGAAAAGATAGGGCAATATAAAATTAAAAAAACTGTTTGTGTGATTAGCCAAACAGTAACTCTATAAAACGATGAAATAACTAATTTTATTTGTAAAAATAATCACAGAAAATAGTGAGAGGCCTTTTTGAGATAAGTATAATTGCGGGAATATAAAAAAGACATATACTCCCCATTTCTATCTATGGTAAAAGTATATGTCTGATGATATATGTAATTCTTAATTCGAGTTAATGCAAAATTTTAAACACCAGCTCGCGAAGAATATCTCCATCTGTCATAGAACTGTTTTGGACTCCTTTAGATTTTGCATCAGCATATCGTATTTCTCCAATAATTTGCATCGTCTTTACTCCACTATATTTTCTCATTGCCGCCATATAATCCCGAGCCTGCCATGGAGTTCTTAATCCTAGCATGTTTGCAATTCCTTGCTCTGATTTATCCGGCGCATAATAAGTCAACATCAAGTTGGAGTAAAAGCTAAATAATAGAGACAGCGTCATTTGGATTGGATTTGTTTTCGGATTTTCCTCAAAATATTTTATTATTTTGTTCGCTTTCAATATATCCTTTTCCACTAAAGCACTGCGCAATTCAAAGTTATTATAGTCTTTGCTTATGCCGATATTCTTTTCTATCTGTTCAGGAGTAACACGTTTTTGTCCGGCAGGTAAAGTGATAATCAGCTTTTCAAGTTCTCCGGTCAGACGACTTAAATCCGAGCCTACAAAATCAGCAAGCATAGAAGTTGCCTTCGGTTCCATATCAACCCCTTTTCGTTTCATATATGAAGCGATAAAACCGGGAAGTTGCGCATCTTTGATTTTTTTAGACTCAAACAATACACCCGTTTTTTCCACCTCGGCAGCTAACTTCTTTCTACGATCCAAAGTTCCATGCTTATGGCATATCACTAAGATAGTGGAAAGTAAAGGCTTTTGAAGATAATATGACAACTCCTCCATATTACGCACGGCCTGTGCTTCCTTAACGACTACTACTTGATGTTCTGACATCATGGGATAACGCTTTGCGGCATTTATAATCGTTGCCACATCCACGTCAGCACCATACACAACAGTCAGGTTGAATTCTTTTTCCGTTTCACTCAACACATTATCCGTTATGTAATCTGCAATCAAGTCGATATAATACGACTCTTCTCCCATCAGGTAATAGACAGGGCGATACTGCTTTGCTCTCAATTCCTTGAGGATGTCATCACAGGTCAATTCTTGTTTTGCCATATATATTTTTTCAGAAAGACCGGATTACCAGTCGAATTTCAAGTGTTTAACAGTTTTCTTTTCATCAATAATCATACGCAGAGAAGCAATGCCAATTTCAACATGCTCTTCTACATAATTTCTGGTCACCAAATTATCGCTTTTATCCGTTTTCACTCCATCGGGAGTCATTGGCTGATCGGATACCAATAATAACGCACCGGTAGGAATATGATTGGCAAAGCCACAACTAAACAGAGTTGCAGTTTCCATATCGACTGCCATAGCCCGTGTCTTTGTCAGATATTCTTTGAACGCATCATCATGTTCCCAAATACGACGGTTAGTGGTATATACAGTACCGGTCCAATAGTCGCGGCCTTTGTCACGAATGGATGAAGAAACGGCACGCTGCAACATAAATGCAGGCAACGCAGGAACCTCGGGAGGAAAATAATCATTGGAAGTTCCCTCCCCACGGATAGCCGCAATAGGAAGAATCAAGTCACCAAGCTGGTTTTTCTTGTCGATACCACCACATTTTCCGAGGAATAAACATGCTTTGGGGCGAATAGCACCCAGCAAGTCCATGATGATAGCAGCGTTGGGACTTCCCATACCGAAGTTAATCATTGTGATACCTTCGGCAGAAGCAGAAATCATATTTGCGTCCCTTCCTAAAATAGGAACATTAAACTGATTTGCGAAAATCTCAACGTACTTGTTGAAGTTAGTCAACAGAATATACTCTCCAAAATCCTCCAGGTTACGTTTTGTGTAACGCGGCAGCCAATTAGCTACGATTTCTTCTTTTGTTTTCATAATTATCTATTAAATTTGTGCTCCCAATAATGGGAACCATTATTTAACTTACAAAAATAATAAATGTTATCGTTAAACCTACCAGTATTCGACACTAAAATAAACGTACGAAACGGAAAAAATGTAATTTTCGACGTTATTCGTAAACGATATGTCGCCCTTACCCCTGAAGAATGGGTACGGCAACACTTTGTTCACTTTCTTATTGCACACAAAGGATATCCGACTACCCTTCTTGCCAATGAAGTAATGGTGAAGTTGAACGGTACTACCAAACGATGCGATACAGTACTTTACCGGAGGGATTTATCAGCCCGGATGATTGTAGAATATAAAGCACCACACATTGAAATAACACAGGCCGTTTTCGACCAGATCACCCGGTATAATATGGTACTGAAAGTAGATTACCTGATTGTCAGCAACGGAATGCAACATTATTGCTGCTGCATGGATTATGAACATCAGAGTTATACGTTCCTTCAGGATATTCCTGATTACCATTCTTTATAAAATAATCTGCTGTATTCGCCTTTAAAAAACAGCCTTGCCGACAAGAATAAAATAGCGTCACTATCCTGAGGGGATAGTGACGCTATTTGCCTACTATGGTGACGCTATCCCGAACAGATAGCGTCACTATACCAACTACCCTTTCAGACAGTCTTCAAACAGCTTTTTACTTCTGCGTTACAGCATCTCTTCCGTCACCATCATCTGCTTTCTT
>NZ_JADPLO010000055.1:12951-48198 GCF_015667765.1 Bacteroides sp. 1001302B_160321_D4
ATCAATTCGTAAAAATTAGGAATATAAATGGTAGCCAATAAAGTATTCATAGCCATACCGAACACAACAGCGGCCCCCAATGCTATACGACTTTGTGCACCTGCACCGGTGGCGAACAACAACGGCATCACTCCTAGTACAAAAGCAAAAGATGTCATCAGGATCGGACGCAAGCGGACATGTCCCGCTTCAAAAGCAGCTTCCCGAATCGAATTACCTTCGGCACGGAAATCACGGGCAAATTCCACAATCAAAATACCATTCTTTGCCGAAAGCGCAATGAGCAGAATGATACCGATTTGCGTATAAATACTGACCGGAGTTCCCATAATCAGACAGCCAATCATAGCACCCAATAATGCGACCGGCAATCCGATAACGGCTGCCACCGGGCTGGTCCAACTCTCATACTGTGCAGCAAGTACCAGGAAAGCAACAATTAGAGCCATCACGAGTACAATGGTAGTTGTATTTCCTGCCTGTGTTTCCTGATAAGCCACAGAAGTCCATTCATATCCAAACTCATCTCCCAGCTGTTCCTTAAATAATGCTTCCACTTCCTGTATGGCCTGCCCGGTGCTACTTCCCGGAGCAACATTACAAGTCAGAGAAGCAGTCGAGTACATATTATAACGGTTTATTTGATCCTGTCCTAACTGTTCCTCCACTTTGGTGAAAGAAGAAAAAGGTACCATCTCTCCTGCCGCATTCGGCACACTTAGTTTCAAGACATCATCAATCACGCGCTGTGCCTGATCCCGTGCCTCAATCTTTACCTGATAGATACGGCCGAATTCAACAAAGTCATTCACATAAGCCGCTCCCATATAATAGCCCAATGTAGAGAAAACATCATTCAAGGCAATCCCCATAAACTGCACTTTATCACGATCAATATTCAAGAAATACTGCGGAACATTTGCCTGATACTGACTGGACACAGATTCTAAAGCTGGCTTAGAATGATAAGAAGCAAGCAACGCATTGATAGCTTGTTGCATTTCCGTCGGTCCCAGGTTACGCCGGTCTTCCAACTGAAGTTGCAAACCGCCGGAAGCACCCAGTCCCGGAATAGCCGGAGGAACCATCGCAAATACTTCCGCAGCCTGAATAGTCATATACGCTTCACCATTAAAACGGTTGACTACGGCAGCAGCCGTATGCTCCTTCCCTTTCCTTTCATCCCAGTTTTTCAGTACCACAAAATAAGTTGCCGAGTTGCTCTGCTCGCCGCCACCCATTATCGAGAAGCCGGAAATGCCAATATAATTCTTCACTTCAGGATAAGAATCCAGAATTGCATTAACCTTATCTCCCACTGCCTGCGTACGTTCAAGGCTGGCTGCAGGCGGAAGTTGAACAACAGCAATAAAATATCCGTCATCCTCGTCCGGAATGAAAGTAGACGGCCAATGCATAAAGAGCAATACAGCAATAACAGTCAAGGCACCGTAGGAAACAAGAGCCATTCCGGGACGTTGAAGTAACCATTTGACAATCTTGTCATACACTCCTTGTGTCTTGTCATAAGCCTTATTGAAACCTTTGTATATAAAGAAGTTAGAAGGTTTGCTCTTTTCAAGAAACAACGCACAGAGCGCAGGAGTCAATGTCAACGAATTAAAACCGCTCAACACAGTAGAAGCAGCAATAGTCAATGCAAACTGCTTATACAACTGCCCCGAAATTCCACTAATCATCATCGTTGGAATAAACACAGCCAGCAATACAAGCACTACCCCGACAATCGGACCTGTAATCTCTCCCATCGCTTTCGTCACCGCTTCGCGGGGGGAGTACTGCCCGGTTTCCAGTAACCTCGAAGCATTCTCCACCACCACTATCGCGTCATCCACCACAATGGCAACTGCCAGAATCAGCCCGAACAACGTCAGTGTGTTGATAGAGAAACCAAATGCCGCCATCACAGCAAATGTACCAATCAACGATACCGGGATGGTAATACAAGGAATAATCACAGCCCTCCAATTCTGCAAGAACAGGAAAATAACGAGAATCACCAGCAAAGTCGTTTCAAAGAATGTGACCATCACTTCATCAATAGAAGCATGGATCACATCGGTCGTATCCAAAGTGACATTATACGAAACTCCTTTCGGAAAACTTGCCGCCAATTCCTCCATTTTAGCCTTCACTCCTTTGGAGACATCCAGCGAATTGGAACCCGGTTGCTGGTAAATAGCAATGGCAGCCGTAGGTTTTCCATTCAATCGTGACACTACGCTATATGACGCAGAACCCAAATCGATGCGTGCAATATCCTTCAGGCGAAGCATCGCTCCGTTCTGTTCGCGGCGGATAATAATATCGCCGAACTGTTCTGGAGATTTCAATCGTCCCTGGACATTCAATGTATACTGAAAAGCATTATTATTATCCTGCCCGATAGGTTGACCGATATATCCGGCAGATACTTCCACATTCTGCGACTGGATAGACTGATAAACCTGTTGCGGTGAAATATTCCGTATACGCATAGCCTCCGGATCGAGCCAGATGCGCATCGAATAGTCCCCCGCTCCCATAACATTCACAGCACCCACTCCGGGCACACGTGTCAGCTGGTCTACTAAATTCAGTTTGGCATAATTAGTCAGATACAGGCTATTGTATACAGAATCCTGCGAAGTCATTGTCAGGAACATCACAATGTTTGAAGACTGTTTCTGCACAGTGACTCCTTGCACAACTACCGGTTCCGGCAGTGATGACTGCGCGATACTTACCCTGTTTTGTACCTGCACAGTTGCCATATCGATGTCCGTACCGACAGCGAATGTAATGGTCAGAGAATACGCTCCCGAAGAGGAAGAATTGGAAGACATATAAAGCATACCATCTACACCATTCACCTGCTGTTCGATAGGAATACCCACTGTTTGGGCAACAGTTTCAGCATTTGCCCCGGGATAAACGGCAGAGACCTGCACTGTTGGCGGCGTGATCTCCGGAAATTGCGCCACAGGCAATATATTGAGTGTGACCAGACCGGCTACTACAATAAGCAGGGCAAGGACAGTAGCAAATATCGGTCGGTTGATAAAAAACTTAGAAAACATAATATATAGGTTTAAAAGCAGCCTCTCCACAGCCTTCTCCCAAAGAGAAGGAGCAAGAAAGTTACTTTTGTTAATTAATCGGTTTTAAGTACATCACCTTTATTGATTTCAGTTGTTAGTCAATCAGTTAGCAAAGAGACTTTACTTTTCTCTCTTAGGAAGAGAATCAGGAAGAGGCTTTATCTTCATTCCGTCTCTGACTTTCATCAAAGCCTCTGTGACATACTGTTCTTGCGGAGAAAGTCCTCCCACTATCTGCCGTAAAGTGCCGTCGACCAACTGCCCTATTTCAATATGCCGGTAATGAACTATATTCGAATCATTTACAACATATAAATATTTGCCCAACTGATCGGTCCCGATAGAACCTTCTTTCACCAGCACCGCATTTTTAGCTTCTCCATAAGGTAAAGTAATGCTTACATACAACCCACTCTTCAATATCCCTTTCGGATTATCAAAATTGGCACGAACCGTCAGCGTTCCTGTATTCAAATCTACATTGGGTGAAAGATAGTCGAGGGCAGCCGGATAAGTTTCAGTTCCCTCCTTTCCCAGTTGAACCATTATTTTCTGCGGAAGATTGGCAGGTAATTGCTGGTTATCCATAGCCATCGTCAACCATTGATTATCAGCTACATTGAAGTAAGCATACATCTGATTATCCTTATAAATAGTAGCCAATGTAACCGGCTGCAACGAGCCGCCGACATAACTTCCTACATCCACCGTCGCCTTACTGATAGTGCCATCAAACGGCGCACGAACATAACAATATCCCAAGTTTGTACGGGCGGTGCTCAAAGCAGCTTCCGCATTGCTGACAGCTGCAACCCCTTCTGCCACAGACGATTCAGCCTGAAGCACCTGTATCTGACTGACAGCATCACTCTTTACAGCCTCTTTCATACGGCTATAATTATTACGGGCATATTCCAGTTGAGCCTGGGCGGTTTTCAGTTCTGCTTCTGCCTGCTCCACCTTGTCTTTATACAAAGTAGGTTCAATGACAAACAGCAGTTGTCCCTGTTTCACTCGTCCGCCAGGGACATACGAGGTAGACTGCAAGGTTCCGTTCACTCGGGCCACAAGATTCACCGTTTTTTCAGTTGTCAGATAACCCGGGTAATCTTTCGTCAAAGTAATATCCTCCACTATGGGTTTGGTCACGCTAATTTCCGGAGTGGGCATACCTCCCATCGCTCCTGTACTTTTCTTCTCCTTGCAACCTGTCAATATAGGCAGTGCAAGAAAGATATACATCAGTTTTTTCATATCTGTTAGGTTATATATTTTTTGATTGATTTTTTTATTCTCTCCAACCGCCTCCCAAAGCCTTGTAAAGGGCTATCAGTTGCAAAAGTGAACTCCCTTGTGCCTGTACCAGCTGATTCTCGTAAGATAACAGAGAACGTTGCGCATCGAGTACGTTTTGGAAAGGCGAGAGCCCCTGCTTGTACAGTTCCAGTGAAAGTTTCAATGTCTCAATCCCTTGATTACGCACTTCCCGCAGGGCGACAATCTGTTTGATTGAATTCCGGTAGCCATTCATAGCGTTGTCAGTCTCCTGTACGGCAGTCAAAACCGTCTGGTTAAACTGATTGATCGCTTCATCCAGTTGCGCTTTTGCCAGTTGGGTTGCGTTCACCAACTGTCCTCCGTTGAAAATAGTCCAGCTCAATGACGGAGCGATTTCATAAGTCATACTTTTACTTTTGGTGAGATCCTTCAAATCACGGGCGGCATACCCAAATGATCCTTTCAAGAAAACTTTCGGCAACCAATCCGCTTTTGAGGCTCCCAGCAATGCCGCTTGTGCATTCACGCTCAATTCCGCACCTCGTACATCAGGCCGTCTCAATAACAAATCGACAGGTAGCCCCACTCCGATCGGTTCCATGTAATCGGGCAGTGTTCCGCCGGATTCGAGAACCGGACGAATATCCTGCGGATACATTCCCAATAAAACGGCCAATGTCGTTATATACTGATTGATACCCGCTTCCAGTTGAGGAATGGAGGCTTTCGTATTATACAACACAGACTTAGCCTGTGCCACATCGAGCTTGGCAACAAGTCCGGTATTATAGCGTACTTCCGTGATTTTCAAAACTTCCTCCTGCGAAGCACTGTTTTTCTTCACCACCTCAAGTTCTTGTTGCAATTCCCTTAGATTGATATAGGCCGAGGCTACCTCCGCAGCCAACGAAACCATAACACCTGTGTACTCTTCCTTACTGGCGGCAAAATTCTCTTTCTGTGCTTTTACCCGCTTGCGGATACTGCCAAAGATATCCAGCTCCCAACTCATACTTAGCGAAGCATCATAATAATGATCCGTTGTTTGAGGCAGCGAACTGGTATTTCCACTTGTTTCCTGACGGGTCCACCCTGCATTCAGTCCGATGGAAGGAAAGAAATTACTACGTTCTATCCAAAGATTGGCACGGGCAGCGGCTATACGGTTGATTGCCATCGCAACGGAATAATTACGATCTACTGCCAGAGCTATCAAAGAGTCCAGTTTGGCGTCTTGGAATGACTTCCACCAATGGTCATCCACCGGAAGTATCTGTTGAAACACTTCCCCGCTCTCTTCCCAATCGTTAGGGAGCGGAGCTTTCAAATAACGGTTTGCAGTCTGTCCAACCGCAGTTACAGTTGAAAGAAACATAAGGAGCGATGTGCCCCACACTCGTATACTCATATCAGTTCAGGTTTTTATGAAATGAAAAGATAACAACTAAAGGGTAAGTTTGTTTACCGGAGTAAAATTGGAGTAAAACTCCCACGCGACGCAATATTATTTTGAAGTATTCGATTTCCCTTTATACGGGCACTCACTAAAACAAAAAAGCCCCGCATTGCTGCAGGGCTTACTTTATATCTCAAAATAGTAACTTTACTTACTACTTCACTGCTTTCTTTATTCAGCAGTTTTTCTTCTGATAGCTCTTTTGGTAGTAGTTGCCGGAGCTTCTTCCACCTTGTGTTCGATTTGTACACCAGCCAATTCCGGGTCAATCATAATACGTCCGCAGTATTCGCAAACGATTACTTTCTTACGAGAGCGGATATCCAGCTGTCTCTGGGGCGGAATCTTGTTAAAGCAACCACCACATGCGTCACGTTGTACATACACAATACCCAATCCGTTACGAGAGTTCTTTCGGATACGTTTGAAAGACTGCAACAGACGTGGTTCAATCTTAGTTTCCAAGTCTTTAGCTTTGTCTCTCAATTTCTCTTCTTCCTGTTTGGTTTCAGAGATAATTTCATCCAGTTCGCTCTTTTTCTGCTCCAGGTCTTTCATTCTTTCGTTAAGAATCTGATCGTTCTTGGTCACTTCAGCCTCTTTTTCTTCTTTATCAGCAGAATATTCTTTGATTCTCTTTTCGCAAAGTTCGATCTCCAATGTCTGGAATTCGATTTCCTTCGTCAAGAAGTCATATTCACGGTTGTTGCGAACATTGTCTTGTTGTGACTTATATTTTTCTACTGAAGCCTTTGCTGTTTCAATTTCTACTCTCTTGCCGGCAATAGCAGATTTCAGTTCATCCACTTCAGCTTTGATCTTGTCGATACGGGTACTCAAACCGGCAATTTCATCTTCAAGGTCTTGCACTTCCAACGGAAGTTCACCTCTCAATGTCTTGATTTCATCAATCTTAGACAACATCGTTTGCAGTTGGAACAGTGTCTTCAGTTTCTGTTCTACCGTCAACTCATTCGGATCTTTTTTTGCTTCTCTAGCCATTTTACTTATAAATATTTTATGGGATTCGTATTTATTTTACTCAATTGGAGTGCAAAATTAGGAAATAAATCCCGGATTATGGAATAAAAAATTTCTTTTGTATATTGTTCGCTTTCGTAATGACCAATCTCTGCCATCAGAATATCTTCTTCATGACCGAAATAATCATGATATTTAATTTCGCCGGTAATAAAAACATCCGCTCCCGACCGGATTGCCTGTGGAAGCAAAAATGCACCTGCACCGCCGCACAATGCCACTCTCTGTATCTCTCTTCCCTTCAGCTTGTTGTGACGCAAACATCCCACTTCGAATGTCTTTTTGATGCGTTTCAAAAATTCGAGCTCTGTCTCCGATTCATCCAATTCACCGACAATTCCCGATCCCGCCTGCAGCCAGTCGTTCAATAACGGATAAATGTCGAATGCCGGTTCCTCATATGGATGGGCAGCCAATAAAGCCTTGATGGTTTCCGCCTTTTTAAAGGAAGGAAGAATCGTTTCAATCCTCACCTCCTCTTCGTGGTGCAGTTCTCCAATTATTCCACAGAAAGGATGCGTTCCCTCTTTTGCCCGGAAAGTTCCCTCTCCTTTCAGATTATAACTGCATGAATCATAGTCGCCTATATTTCCGCATCCGGCAGCAAACAGTGCTTCGCGTACCGCGTCAGCTTGTGCGTAAGGGACAAACGTCACCAACTTAACCAAGTTATTCTCTTTCGGCTCAAGCACTTTCAAATTCTTCAATCCGATTTTTTCGGCTATCTTATAATTGACTCCACCTTGTGCATTATCCAGATTGGTATGCGCCGAATAGATCACAATATCATTCTTTATTGCTTTCAATATACAGCGTTCCACATAATCCTTGCCCGTAATGGATTTAGACCCTTTAAAAATCAGCGGATGATGAGATATAATGAGATTGTAACCCAACGCGATCGCTTCATCCAACACGGCTTCAGTAACGTCAAGACACAACAAAGCCCCTGTTGCTTCCGCTTCTGTCAATCCGATTTGCAGGCCGGCATTATCAAAGCCGTCTTGCAATGGCAGAGGCGCGAATCGTTCAAGGGCGCTTACTATTTGCTTAATTTTCATTATTTGGTAGAAAATTTGGTTGCAAATATAATAAATAAAAAAGGAATAATCATACTAAACGGTCGTTTTTTAGAGAATTTATCGTTATCCGTTTTCTTGAGACCACCGTAAAAAGATATCAAATACCACCCGAAAACTATCAAATAAGACCTAAAAACTATCCGATGATAGAAATTCCCCTAAATTCCGTCGGATTCTCCCCCAGCGGGATCGACAAAATACCTTAAACTTGCAACATCAAAATTTTAACAACGAATACTCACATTTTAAAAACAACACATATGAAAAGTTTAAGCTTCAGAAAAGACTTGGTAGGCGTTCAGGAAGAACTACTACGTTTCGCATACAAACTGACAACAGACCGCGAAGAAGCGAACGATTTGCTGCAGGAAACCTCATTAAAAGCATTAGATAACGAAGAAAAATATACACCTGATACAAATTTCAAAGGATGGATGTATACCATCATGCGCAATATCTTTATCAATAACTATCGCAAGGTAGTTCGTGACCAGACATTTATTGACCATACAGACAATCTCTACCATCTTAATTTACCGCAAGACGCAGGGTTTGAAAGTACGGAAAAGACATACGACCTGAAAGAGATGCACCGCGTAGTCAATGCTCTTCCGAAAGAATACAGAATTCCGTTCGCCATGCACGTTTCCGGATTCAAATACCGCGAAATTGCAGAAAAACTGAATCTTCCGTTGGGCACTGTAAAGAGCCGTATCTTCTTCACGCGCCAGAAATTACAGGAAGAACTGAAAGACTTCCGCTAAACCCTAACTATATCTACATCAGTTTCAGATTAAACAATTGATTTCATTTTTCAGTTTTATCAATAGGCAAAAGGCAAAGAGAGTGTATATTCTTTTTGCCTTTTGCCTGTTTTCATCGGACAAATATGGATAAAAATCAATGCCGGAATAAAAACTAATTATAAAATTCTGCGTAAAACTTCCGTTATTTATTGAAAATCTGTATTTTTACTTCCACTAAATAATAAATACGATGAAAACAATTCTGACTCTACTGTTGCTGATAGTTGTGACGACCTCCTGTCAACTCAAAAAGAGTGATAATACGGAAACGGCTGTAACCGAGTCTACAGAAATTGACAATGCCGAAGATTGCACGGCAGATACGGTCAAAGCTACTGCTATCTTCTGGATTGATAAAGCAGAAACCAAACACTGCAAAGAGTACGGCTTTCGTACCATCAAAGCCCATGTTCTCATTCGTGAAGATGGAAAGGTCGATTTGATGTCATTCGTCAAAAAACAATCCCCGGCTGTAGAGACGTACATACGCCATCATCTTTCCAAATTTAAAGTGTCGGAAAAGATGTTTGAAGGCGGGTATGTGCAACCCGGAGAACAATTCGTGCAGCTTCGCTGCTTATGGGGAATGTTGAAAGGCAAGTAATCAATGTGCTCACAACCGGAGCTAAAAGCAAAGATAACCCGTTGTCTTAGCGTCTATCTTTCGCTTTTCATCTGTACTTTGTTTTTCAGCGCATACCGCTCGTCTACCACCCTGTCGGTAGGAAAGAAAGTGAAAATAAGCCGCCACTCTCCTTCTTTATAGATAAATTTACGCCCGCTGGCTCCACGAAGAATTGCTTTGTGCTTTTCCCGCAGGAACGATTCGATATGTTCCGGCATTTCAGTGCCGGATGCCGAAAACTCCACTGTTATAAAAAAATGCGGAATAGAAGTTTCAGCCACTTTACGGAATATCTGATCGGTAATTGTCATTTTCGGGGTTCTTTGGTTACCTCTAATAATTTCCCATATGCGTCAAAAGATCGGCGTGAAGCCAATGAAATAGTAATCATCAGCGACAGCATAGATGCCGTAAAAGTAATCACCATAATCATCATCTGATACTTGATGGCAACATTCGGACTGCTTCCTCCCAGAATTTGTCCGATCATTGTGCCGGGAAGAGCAACCAATCCCATCACGGAAATGTTCGCAATCAGCGGACTGAAGGATTTAATAATGGCCTGTCGGATAAATGGAGCCTGCGCTTCCTGCCTTGTTGCTCCGTTCCCCAGTAAATAACGGTACAACTGTTGCTCACGTTTTAATCCGCTATAATACGTATTCAAAGCTATCACATTGCTCGAAAGCATATTACCCATCAGGATACCGAATATCGGAATAAAGTATTGGGCGCTAAATATATTGTCCAATTGAAGAACAATACCGATAAAGTACAAGCCTACCAGTACAACACTACAAAGAAATCCTACCGTAATAGGGATTAATAAGATACGATGTTTCAACTGGGTACGCACCAGTGCTGTCTGTCCGGCTACGAATATCATAATTATCACCCAAAGGAAGTTAATCCAGGGATTGTTCCATAAAAAGAGATATTTCAGATACATGCCGATAAAGAACAGTTGGATAATCATCCGTACTGTACCAATCAGGGCAGGTTTCAGTAGTCCCGTTTTAAACTTCCAAAGATAAAAGAACGGGATGGCAAGCAGAAGCAAGCCTATAAAAAGATTATAATATGATATATCAATCGTTCCCACAGTGTATTCTTAACAATTCTATCCGATTCGTGTTAGCGTTCTCTCCAATCGTTACAATTCTATTAAATAATGACAACCCGAAGCAAAATCCTTATCATGCGATACGGCCAGCACTGCTGTTCCCCTTTCCGCCTGTCGCCGGAAGAAAGACAAGACCCTACCGGTCGAATCGGCATCCAAAGCAGAAGTAGGTTCGTCTATAATAATCAGAGGTTTATTGAGCATAGCGGCTACAGCAAGCATGATGCGTTGACGCTGACCGCCCGACACTTCATTCACTCTCTTGGTATATAATTCATGTTCCAGTCCCAATTCATCAAAACAGGCAAAAAGCCTTTCTTCCGAAAAAGGGACAGAACGGTTCACTTTCAGTCCGAACGGGAGAGCTACCATCTCTTTCACCCATTCGAAAGGCAATGCCAATTCCTGGGGAATCCATGCAATCTGCCTACGGACACTATCGATGGTTGATCTATCAAGCAATGTTTCCCCTACCCGCACAGATCCTTCTTTCAAAGGTACAAACCCCATCACCGCATTCAGCAACGAAGTTTTTCCACAACCGGATTGCCCTACGATACAGGCTGTCTCTCCCCTTTCCAGTTTCATATTAAAACCGGAGAAAAGCACTTCCGTACCAAAAGCAATACAGGCGTTATTAATATGTAGCATAGCGTTTTTAATTCTTTCTCTCCGGCAAAGGTACTATTTTCTTGAAAAACGTTATCTTTGCCTCACTAATTAATTCAAGAAAAGTTATGATACTGAACGAAAGAGATGCCCGTCATGAGCATGTATTACAAGTAGCCCGCCAGATGATGACGGCTGCGCGTACTGCTCCGAAAGGAAAAGGAATCGATATTATCGAAGTGGCCCTAATCACGGATGAAGAGATTAAACAACTATCGGACACTATGATAGCTATGGTAGAAGAACACGGAATGAAATTTTTCCTTCGTGATGCCGACAACATCTTAAGTGCCGAATGTGTTGTATTGATAGGAACACGCGAGCAGACACAAGGCTTAAACTGCGGTCATTGCGGCTTCACCACCTGCGACGGACGTACCGGAGGAGTTCCCTGCGCATTGAACAGCATAGACGTAGGTATCGCCATAGGTTCCGCCTGTGCTATGGCAGCCGATTTGCGTGTAGACACACGTGTGATGTTCTCCGCCGGGCTGGCAGCACAACGCCTGAACTGGCTGAAAGACTGCAAGATGGTAATGGCCATTCCTGTAAGTGCATCTTCTAAGAATCCGTTCTTTGACCGGAAGCCAAAGCAAGAAACGAATTCATAATAATACGTAATGATGCGTAACAGGCACACTGACGACTGACGCAGACAATAAACTGATTTTATAAATAACCAAATAGATAATAGTCTAATGGGAATCATGGTTGGACTTCCCAGCCCAAGTGGCTCGGAGAAAGATTTGCAATTGAATTTCGGCAAAAACATGACCGTGCAGGTAGAAATGAGAGCCCCTCATTTGCCCGCCGAATGGCATACGCAGAGTGGTATACAGTTGACATGGCCACACGCCGGTACAGACTGGGCATACATGCTGGCAGAAGTGCAAGAGTGTTTTATAAACATAGCCAGGGAAATAGCGAAGCGAGAGTTACTATTGATTGTCACCCCCGAACCGGAAGAAGTGAAAAAACAGATAGCCGCTACCGTCAACATGAACAACGTCCGCTTTCTGGAATGTGCCACCAATGACACATGGGCACGCGACCACGGAGCCATCACCATGATAGACACCGGCACCCCTTCCCTGCTCGACTTTACATTCAACGGCTGGGGACTGAAATTTGCTTCCGAACTGGATAATCAAATCACCAAACAAGCGGTAGAAGCCGGAGCCTTGAAAGGCCAGTATATAGACCGCCTCGATTTCGTTCTCGAAGGAGGCTCCATCGAAAGCGACGGAATGGGCACACTGCTCACTACCTCCGAATGTCTGCTGTCTCCCCAGCGGAACGGGCGACTGAACCAGGTAGAGATAGAAGAATACCTGAAATCAACCTTCCACCTGCAAAAGGTTCTTTGGTTAGACCACGGCTATCTTGCCGGTGACGACACTGACAGCCACATCGACACTTTGGCACGTTTCTGTTCTACCGACACCATTGCTTACGTAAAATGCGACGACAAAGAAGACGAACACTACGAAGCATTACTCGCAATGGAGGAACAACTGAAAACATTCTGCACCTTAGCAGGAGAACCCTATCGCCTGTTAGCCTTACCGATGGCGGACAAGATCGAAGAAGACGGCGAACGCCTGCCCGCAACTTACGCCAACTTCCTGATTATGAACGAAGTTATTCTCTACCCGACATACCATCAGCCGGCAAATGACCAAAAAGCAAGAGAAGTGTTACAACAAGCATTCCCAGACTATCAAATAATCGGAATAGACTGCCGTGCCCTGATTAAGCAACACGGTTCCCTGCATTGTGTCACCATGCAATACCCATTGGGAGTTATAAAATAACGAATGAATCAACCAAGTAATTATTCATCATGAAAAAGATAAAAGTCGGAATCATCCAACAATCCAATACCGCAGATATTCGGGTCAACCTGATGAACCTCGCAAAGAGTATCGAGGCTTGCGCTGCTCACGGTGCGCAACTGATTGTGCTTCAAGAGTTACACAATTCACTTTATTTCTGCCAAACAGAAAACACCAACCTGTTTGATCTGGCTGAACCCATTCCCGGACCATCCACAGGCTTTTATTCCGAGTTGGCAGCCGCCAATAAAGTAGTCCTTGTCACCTCTCTTTTTGAGAAACGTGCCCCCGGACTATATCATAACACCGCTGTTGTGTTCGACCGCGACGGAAGCATTGCGGGTAAATACCGGAAAATGCATATTCCCGATGATCCGGCTTACTACGAAAAATTCTATTTCACTCCCGGAGACATCGGTTTTGAACCCATTCAAACCTCTTTAGGAAAGCTGGGCGTACTGGTATGCTGGGATCAATGGTATCCGGAAGCTGCCCGCCTGATGGCACTGAAAGGTGCGGAACTTTTAATTTATCCTACTGCCATTGGCTGGGAAAGCAGTGACACGGACGACGAAAAAGCCCGCCAACTCAACGCCTGGATTATTTCGCAGCGTGCCCATGCCGTTGCCAATGGTCTTCCTGTTATCTCCGTCAACCGTGTAGGACACGAGCCCGATCCTTCCGGACAGACAAACGGCATCCTATTTTGGGGAAACAGTTTCGTAGCAGGACCGCAAGGAGAATTCCTGGCACAAGCCGGAAACGATCATCCGGAAAACATGGTAGTGGAAATAGATATGGAACGCTCGGAAAACGTCCGCCGCTGGTGGCCTTTCCTCCGTGATCGCCGGATTGACGAATACGAAGGACTTACCAAACGCTTTCTCGATTAAAGTTCAATGCAGAAGTTCCCCAATAAAGTTCACTCCCAAAGACATAAGAGAGGATATTTATAAATATCACAACAAAAAAGGAGCTGTCTAACGAATTCTAAATATTGAAAATCACCCACGCTACAGATAGTTATAGCGTGGGTGAAATTATTAATAGGGACTTGTCAGACAGTCCCTATTATATTTATTATGTGGGAAATGTCTCTGCTACAATAAGGAAATAAGAAGGGCACAGAGTCAAAATCTAAATTTAAAACTCTGTGCCCTTTTTATATATTATATTTAATAACTATTTCATTGAAAAGTTATTTTCTTGTTGGCTAGGAAATTAGCTCCTCCATAAATAAACAATCCCAGAAATTGAGCCAGATATTCATTCATGTCCAGTCCTTCTACCAATAAGATAAGAAATAAAAACTGTGCGGTGTAAGCCACGGCAAAAGCAGAACAAAAGAGCAGTATCTGTTTCCAGATACTATTCTTTTTATTTTCTACAGGGAATATCCAGTATTTGCACCAGATAAAGTTATGGATTTGAGCTATCAGATACGCTGTTATATTAGCCACCATATAGTCGCCGTCAAATGACATTTCTTTCATCATTAACCATACAACCAACGCCATAATCAAAGCGTTCATTGTACCGATGACTATAAAACGGAATATGCGTACAGATTCTTTCACTCGCCCTCTTTCAAATCTACGATCAAATTCAGTTCATCAAGCTGGCTCTGGTCGATTGCAGAGGGCGCGTCCAACATCACATCACGTCCGGAATTATTTTTCGGGAACGCAATACAGTCGCGTATAGAATCCAATCCTGCAAACAAAGACACCCAACGGTCGAGTCCGTATGCCAAACCACCGTGAGGAGGCGCACCATACTTAAAGGCATTCATCAGGAAGCCAAACTGTGCCTCTGCCTTCTCCGGAGTGAATCCAAGAATCTCGAACATCTTCGCCTGCAATTTCGCATCGTGGATACGGATAGATCCGCCGCCAACTTCCACACCGTTGATTACCATATCGTATGCATCTGCACGTACAGCTGCCGGGTCAGTGTCCAACATCGGAATATCTTCCTCTTTCGGATGAGTAAACGGATGATGCATAGCCATCAGGCGTCCTTCCTCTTCGCTCCATTCGAACATCGGGAAGTCAATCACCCAAAGGCAAACAAACTTATTCTTATCACGCAATCCCAGTTGAGCACCCATTTCCAGACGAAGCTCGCAAAGTTGTTTACGTGTTTTCATTACATCGTCGCCAGACAGAATCAGAATCAAATCACCCGGTTTAGCTCCGAATGCTTCTTTCATTTGCTGGAGCACCTCCTGCGCATAGAATTTATCTACACTCGATTTCACCGTTCCGTCGGCTTCCACACGGGCATAAACCATTCCTTTCGCACCAATCTGCGGTTTCTTTACAAATTCGGTCAATGCATCCAGCTGCTTGCGGGTATAAGTCGCAGCACCTTCTGCACAGATACCGCCCACATAAGCCGCATTATCGAATACAGAGAATCCGTGACCTTTCATGACGTCCATCAGTTCCACGAATTTCATGCCGAAACGCAAATCCGGTTTATCGCTACCATAATATTTCATGGCGTCCGCCCAAGACATACGTTGGAATGGTTCATTCAGTTCCACACCACGAAGAGTCTTAAACAAATGTTTAGCCATTCCTTCGAAAGTAGTGATAATATCTTCTTGCTCAACGAAGCTCATTTCACAGTCGATCTGTGTAAATTCCGGCTGACGGTCGGCACGCAAGTCCTCGTCGCGGAAACATTTCGCAATCTGGAAATAACGGTCGAAACCGGAAACCATCAACAACTGTTTTAAGGTCTGCGGAGACTGCGGAAGTGCGTAGAACTGTCCCGGATTCATACGTGACGGCACCACGAAGTCGCGTGCGCCTTCAGGAGTAGAACCGATCAAAACGGGCGTTTCCACTTCGATGAAACCCAGACTATCCAGATATTTGCGAACTTCAATTGTCATTTTATGACGCAGTTCCAAATTGGAACGTACAGCGTTACGGCGTAAATCCAGATAACGGTATTTCATGCGGATATCATCCCCCCCATCCGTGTTATCTTCGATAGTGAACGGAGGAGTCATGGCAGTATTTAGTACGTTCAGTTCGGAAACAATGATTTCAATGTCTCCGGTAGGAATGTTTGCATTCTTGCTGAAACGTTCATTAACCGTTCCTGTCACTTGAATGACGAACTCACGTCCCAATTTATTAGCACGTTCACAGAGTTCAGCATTAATTTCTTCATTAAAAACCAATTGGGTAATTCCGTAACGGTCGCGAAGGTCAATGAAAGTCATCCCTCCCATCTTACGGCTGCGCTGTACCCATCCGGACAGCGTGACTTGCTTGTTTACATCAGAGATTCTAAGTTCTCCACATGTGTGCGTTCTAAACATATATTTTTTATTTAAACGATTATCACTCGCGTTTTTATTTTGATCGAACCAAAACTGCGCAAAAGTACGCAATAATTTGTAATTCGGTGTCAGTAATCCGTTATTTTATCAGACTTTCTTTGTCAGCTTTTTCAATATTTTCTTGTTTCTATCTGTTATATTGTCGACGATGGCTTCATTCATCAATTTGATGCCATTCATATATTCCTGCGCTCTTTGGAGCACATTGGCTGCGTCCTTTTCCGATGCTCGTGGCACTACCACGCGCAATCCTCTTTGAATCAGTTGAATATTTACATTGGCATCCGTTTCCATGGGGTCACCATCAAAATGCACGACGCCCGGAGTAGTCCGGCGGATGCACAACTGCTTGCAGCGGAAAGTCTTGATACGGCTATTCTGATCGATTGTTTTATTGAATAATTGAAAGGCCAATGAAGGAACGTCCAATACGGTGAACGGTTCGAGAATGGTCACATCCAGCAAACCATCTGTCAGAGTGGCTTGTGGTGCGATATAAGCATTGTTTCCATATTGCGACGCGTTTCCGCAGGCAATCAGGAAGGCTTTATACTTGGAGACTCCGTTTTCCGTTTCCAGTTCGTACGTTTCCGGCTCATATTTAAGACTTTCCTGCAGGGTTTTCTCCAGATAAGTCAATAGCCCCCGTTTACCGGCATGCGCAAACTTCAGACTGACAAACGCGTCGAATCCCACTCCGCAAGTACAGAAAAAATCTGTACCGTTGATCTTACCATAATCTATCACATCCATGCAACCTTCGTTCAGCACTTCCAATGCTCTCTTCGGCTCCATCGGTATATGCAGATGCCTCGCCAGTCCATTGCCCGATCCGCAGGGAATAATTCCCAGCGCGGTATCAGTATGCACCAACGAACGAGCTATTTCATTGATCGTTCCATCCCCACCAATAGCCACTACTATATCTGTTTTCTCTTCGGCAGCTTTGGCAGCTATTTCTACTGCATGACCGGCTCTTTCCGTATACACTACTTCCCAAGAGTATCTCGCCTTGTCTATTTTTTCGTCCAGCAAGTTAAGAATCAATTCTTTACTTTGTGTTCCCGAAATAGGATTGACGACGAATTTTATTTTTTTCATTCTTTCGTTCATGCTATTCTTGTCGATTGTAGACGACAAAAGTAATATAAATATCTTAAATTTTAATCTATTAGAGGTTTCTAATCATACGAGAGCAACTTTTTTCTCTTAAAAAGAACAGATAAAAGCAAATTTTGTTATCTTTGCCCCCTGTTTTTAAACACTTGTTAAGATAAAAGGATGTAAGATCGTCAGCGAACGATCTGAGTATGAGTATAAAAATTATAATTCATGGGATTATTACAAGAGAAGTTAGCTAAGTACGACCTGCCACAAAAGTTTATGGCACAGGGCGTTTACCCATATTTCCGTGAGATAGAAGGAAAGCAGGGTACAGAGGTAGAAATGGGCGGACACGAAGTGTTGATGTTCGGTTCCAATGCATACACTGGCCTTACGGGAGATGAAAGAGTGATTGAAGCTGGTATCAACGCCATGCATAAATATGGTTCCGGTTGCGCAGGCTCGCGCTTCTTGAATGGTACGCTTGACCTGCACGTTCAGTTGGAAAAAGAACTGGCTGCCTTTGTAGGCAAAGATGAAGCGCTCTGCTTCTCAACCGGTTTTACGGTGAATTCCGGAGTTATTCCTGCTTTGACAGACCGCAATGATTATATCATTTGCGATGACCGCGACCACGCATCTATCGTAGATGGCCGTCGTCTCTCCTTCTCTCAACAATTAAAATATAAGCATAACGATATGGCGGATCTGGAAAAGCAACTTCAAAAGTGCAATCCGGATTCAGTGAAACTAATCATAGTGGACGGTGTGTTCTCTATGGAAGGTGACTTGGCAAACTTGCCCGAAATCGTACGCTTGAAACATAAATACAACGCTACTATCATGGTAGACGAAGCTCACGGCTTGGGCGTATTCGGAAAACAAGGACGTGGCGTCTGCGACCATTTCGGTCTGACTCACGAGGTTGATTTGATTATGGGTACTTTCAGCAAGTCACTGGCTTCTATCGGCGGATTTATCGCCGCTGATTCTTCTATCATCAACTGGTTACGTCACAATGCACGTACTTATATTTTCAGTGCATCCAACACTCCGGCTGCTACTGCATCTGCTCTCGAAGCTCTCCACATCATCCAAAATGAACCGGAAAGACTTGAAGCATTGTGGGAAGCTACCAACTATGCATTGAAACGTTTCCGTGAAGCTGGCTTTGAAATCGGTGCAACAGAATCACCTATCATCCCTCTTTACGTACGTGACACGGAAAAAACGTTTATGGTTACCAAATTAGCTTTTGATGAAGGTGTATTCATCAATCCGGTTATTCCGCCGGCATGTGCACCGCAAGATACTTTGGTGCGCGTAGCATTAATGGCTACTCATACAAAAGATCAAATAGACCGTGCTGTAGAAAAGCTAGTTAAGGCATTTAAAGCATTGGATCTTTTATAATCTACGAAAAATAAATCACTCATATCAAGTGAATAAAATAAAAGTCTGACACAAATCAATGTGCCAGACTTTTA
This sequence comes from Bacteroides sp. 1001302B_160321_D4, assembly GCF_015667765.1. Classification (NCBI taxonomy): domain Bacteria; kingdom Pseudomonadati; phylum Bacteroidota; class Bacteroidia; order Bacteroidales; family Bacteroidaceae; genus Bacteroides; species Bacteroides sp. 1001302B_160321_D4. The sequence goes on from NZ_JADPLO010000055.1 coordinate 31,917, forward strand.
TTTTATCTTATTCACTCTTGAGTACTTCTGCTGGATTTTGCCGGGCGGCTTTCCACACGCGCCAGATGATGCTTAAGAAAATGACAAGGCCCATTCCTATAAATATAACTGCATATAACCACCATTCCATCGGTGTTTGCTTTATATAATTTTCAAGCCAATGCTTCATCATAGCATATCCTAGCGGAAAAGCAAAGAACGATGAAAGTACAAGTAAAAATAAATATTCTTTAAAGAATAGATTCAAGATTATTCCTATATTGGCTCCATTTACCTTGCGTATAGCTATTTCTTTACGACGTTGCTGACAGGATAAAGTCACTAACGAGAATATACCAAATACCGCAATTAATATACAAATAGCAGAAACCACACTCAACAGTTTGCACAATGTTCTCTCTGATTTCATGTAAGCGTCGTAAACTTCTTCAATATTAGACAACATCAATTCTGCATTTGGATTAACTTTATTCACTTCCGCTTTTATCTTTTCAGAAACAATATTCCAAGTTCCCTCTTTCACTTTGAATATAATACCTCCTCTGCCTATATTATCCGGCAAAAAAAACATAGCAGGGGCTACCGGGTGTATTGGGGCATTATATGAAATATTTTTAATAACCCCTTTCACTATATAATGCCTTCCTAATTTATCAATTTTCTTTCCAATCGGTTGTGTCCATCCGAAAGCTTTCACAGCAGCTTCATTTATAACAACCATATTTTTTCCATCCTTTTCATCCAGCATGCTTCCGTCCAGCACCTCAACTCCAAAGAAATCGGCATAGTCCTGATTAATTGTTTCATCTTCCAAATCAATACATTGTTCACCATCAGTGGTCTTTCCATCCCATTCTTTTACCCTATATGTTGAATAGAACATCTTAGGAATAGGTGTATGAAAACCATTCAAACATTCTGATACTTCTGGTATCTGACTCACAATTTCTTTGAAAGGGATATTTTCAGAACAATAAACAACAGCTCCTACATTATGCCGTTCTATTCCAAGTTCTCTAGTATTTAGTAAAAAATGAAGTTGCATCATCATTACCAAAGTACAAAAGACAAAGCCTATACTAATAAACAACTGAAATAAAATGCTACTCTTATAAAACCAGCCGGAGAGATGAAGATTGGATTTCTTGTTTATATTACTAAGTAGAGTTCGCCTGCTGATGTATCGTATAAGCAGAGATGCAAAACCAACTGTCACGGCAATCAATGATAGTATATAAACAAATACTTCGATATAAAAAGATGAAGTACCCTCATCAATTTGTGACAAACGTTTGAAAGTGGGCAGGATAAGCTCTATCAATACCAGTCCTATTCCTGAAGATAAAATTAGTAATAAGACAAGTTCTGTAAGAAGTAAAGTGAGTAATCCACCATTTGATGAACCATTGACTTTCCTCAACGCTAACTCACGTTTACGCATCCGGATACGAGTTATCAACATTGTTAAATAATTACATATTCCACAAATTATCACCAAACCACTAATACATGCAAAAAGACGAATATGATTCAACTTCACATTCACATCTTCCCTCGGATGACTACTCCGCAATGTGGATAATGGAGCAATAAGCGTAGAATTTGGATATTTATGACCATCTTGTTGTACTTCATATTCTGACAACCTCTGTTTCAATGCTTCTATATCACAGTTGGGATAAATACGAAAAAGCGTTTGGCATCGTTGGTTCCCCCAATTGGGGTTTGTATCATGAAATGGCAATAATATATCAAATGAAAACAAAGAGTGTCCTTCCCATGACTTTACAACTGCAACGATTATTTTTTCTTCGTTACTTTCCTCTAAAATCAAGTGTTTACCTATCGGAGATTCTTTCCCAAATATTCGCTTTGCCGTATTTTCTGTTATAGCAATTTCATCCTTTTTTAGCTGTAGATGGTTATCTCCATCCAATACTTTAATATTGAACATTGAAATGAAATTTGAATCTACCTCTATACGTCGTACCACAAACTCAACATCCTCATTCTTAATCTTTTTTTCATTCCAGTCATAAAAGATACGACATACTTTCTCTATCTCCGGACAATTCTTTGCCAAATAATCAGCTAGAAAACTAGATGAATTATAGGTAAATCCGTCTCCATAAAGACGAAAGCTACTGCCTGCCAGATAAATACGATCGGCTCCCTCATGAAAATTATCATAAGTCATTTCATAATGAATCCATAATACCGATAGCGCAAAACAAGTAAAGCCAACTGCTAATCCGATAATACTAACAAAACTTTGTGGCTTATACTTCATCAGATTGCGAAAGGCTACTTTTAGATAGTGTTTTATCATGATATTGTTATTTTATTATTCGTTTTTGATTACTTCTGCCGGATTCTGTCGCGCCGCTTTCCACACTCGTCCAATGATACAAAGTAAAATGATGACTGCTACGACAACAAAAATACTTATATATATCCAACCATCCATTGTTGTCCGTCTTACATAACTCTCGATCCAATGACTCATCACCACATATCCTATCGGAAATGCAACAACGGCAGATATGGTCATCAACAACAAATACTCTTGGAAAAACATACGCAGGATATGACAGACCTGTGCTCCGTTCACTTTACGTATAGCAATTTCCTTTTGACGTTGTTCACACGATAAAGTAACCAATGAAAAGACTCCGAATATGGAGATGATAACACATGTCAATGATACGATACTCAATAATTTCATCAATGCATCTTCGGAGCGGAGATACTTATCATATTCCTTTTCTTCATTAAACAATCGCATATAAGCATTTGGAAATTCGTCTTTATACAGTTTCTCTATTGCTTCACGGCATTCATTCCAGGCACCTTCTCTAAATTTAAAAAGGATACTGGCTCGATTCAGCAGATACTCCTGTGCCTTGGGATGTTGAAATGCAATAAGCCCCGGTTTACTTGTAGGAGAGCGATAACTAAAGTTCTTTACCACTCCGACAACTTTATAGGCACTACGCTGACCGTTCCACTCATAATAGAAACTTTTTCCCAAGGCCTGTTTCCAACCAAATCTCCGGCATGTATTTTCATCTATCACGACATCATTTCCTTGATTCTTATCTGATATAAACTCACCTTCCAATAACTTCAAGCCGTAAAATTCAAAAAAATCTTCTTTGGCAGGCATCATACCGATAGTGAGAGATTCCTCCGATATTTTGAGAAGATCATCCCAATTATTTATTTCGATATACATCATCGGACCTGTAGGAATAATCGGGAAATATGAGGGAGGCAACGTTTCTGTTACCATGGGTAAAGCTTTTATTTTCTCTTCCCATTGTTTGATGTCTCCATTCCATAAGGCAACGTTACCTATATTATGACGCTCCATACCTAAATCAGTATTCTTCAGGAAGTAAAGTTGCTTCATAATCATTACTGTGCAAAAGATAAAAACAAGGCTGACTATTAACTGTATCACAATGCCTGTCTTACGAAACAAGTAAGGTCTCGCAGATCCCCCCTTTCCTTTTATTGCTTCCTGCAATGTCCGGCGACGAAAGTAAGACAATGGTATTTGTGCAAACAGGAAAGACAGAATGATTACAATCAGAAGATATAGAATGATTTCCCCATAATACGAATCAGCTTCTATTTGAGTGAAATTCAAGAAATAAGGCATGCTTATCTCTATCATCAATAATCCACCCGCCAAAGCTATGCACAAAATCATCAACAGTTCAATGGCAAATTGAACGGACAAAGCGTTATTACTGGCACCATTCACTTTACGAAGTGCCATTTCATGACTGCGCATATAAAGCCGGCTGATATAAAGAGTCAGGTAATTGAATAGTGAACAGATGATAACTAATCCACCAGCTAAGGAAAAATAGAAAATATAGCTGAAGGAAATGACAACATCGATTTTGGAAACATAATCAGAATAACGCAAAGCTGAAATCCGGGTTATCAGAAGATCCGAAAGTTCACTCTCTTTTTGAATATCTGAAAGATCCATGGTACTTATTTTTTTCCAGAATGTATCCATATCCATCCCTGCACGAACACGAATAAATAATTGTTCAGGACCACTTTTCCATCGAGGACTGTGCCTGGCTGCGACTAATACACTATACGGAATATTGGAATGGCGGGACCATCCACTCACAATTGCCCCTATTTGACGGGAACGTCCGTTTACCTCCATTTCTTTTCCCAAAGCATCATCCTCACTACCAAAAAGCTTTTTAGCAAACTCTTCCGTTACTGCAATTTCAGGATTATTTTCTTTCAAGAAGTTGACAGTTCCTTTCAGTAACTGTATATGAAAGAAGTTCATAAAAGCAGAATCTGCCGCAGCCATTACTACTTCATACTCATCATTTTCCATGCGGATTTTCACATTCTGATGTATAGAAGTAGTAGCCTTTGCTTCTATTTCCGGCATTTTTTCCTGAAGATAGGCTGCCAAAGGGTAAGGAGTTGAATTGGATATATGTTCCGGAATATCAGTATAATGTGCACGTACCATATAAATACGTTCAGCCCCTTTATGGAAAGTATCATAAGTCATCTCATAACGAATCCATAATACCGATAGCGCAAAACAGGTGAAGCCGACTGCCAGTCCAATGATACTGACAAGGCTTTGTGTCTTGTATTTCATCAGATTGCGAAAGGCTACTTTCAGATAGTGTTTTATCATGATATATTCTTTATTGATAGCTTGTGTTTACATACTAACTTCAGTCACCACCTGTCCGTCAAACAGGTTTATGATACGGTCGGCATAACCGGCATCATGTTGTGAATGGGTCACCATGACGATGGTGGTTCCCTCATTATTCAGTTCGCTCAACAGTCCCATCACTTCTTTACCGTTTTTGGAGTCCAGATTACCGGTCGGTTCATCAGCCAGAATCAGTTTAGGGTTTGCCACGACGGCACGGGCAATAGCGACGCGTTGCTGCTGACCACCGGAGAGTTGTTGCGGAAAATGCTTGCTACGATGGGTGATAGCCATTCTCTCCATAGCTGCCTCTACCCTCCTTTTCCGTTCGGAAGCGGAAATACCCATATAGAGTAAAGGTAGTTCGATGTTTTCGTATACATTCAACTCGTCTATCAGATTAAAGCTCTGAAACACAAACCCTATCACACCTTTGCGAAGACTGGTACGTTGCGATTCGGTATACCGAGAGACTTCCGTTCCATTCAGGTAATACTCCCCTCCTGTCGGGTTATCGAGCAGCCCCAAAATGTTGAGCAATGTTGACTTACCACAGCCGGAGGGCCCCATGATGGCTACAAATTCGCCTTGTTTCACTTCGATACTGACGTTATTCAACGCCCAAGTTTCTACTTCTTCCGTTTTGAAAATCTTCTGTAAGTTAATGGTCTTAATCATAACTGTATTGTTTTAGAATTATATTTTTATTCGTTTTTGATTACTTCTGCGGGATTGATACGTGCAATCTTCAGTATTTTAAAAATAATGGTGATTACTGTTAATAAGGTTACTCCCCCAAATATGCTTCCCCAGTATAATATTCCATCATTAAAGAATACGGTGTACATTTGTTTCCACAGTTGCAATACCACGTAAATGAGCGGAAAAGCGATGGCGGCAGTCGCTACCAGCAAAATCAGGTACAAACGTGCAAATAACCAGATGATAGAACATATTCCAGCTCCGTTCACTTTGCGAATGGCAACTTCTTTCTGGCGCCATTCTGTATCAAGCGTAATACTGGAATACACTCCCAACAGGGTAATGATAATACTTACAATTGCAAAAAATGAAATGATGTCTTTCAGGATATATTCCAGTGCCTGCACTTCGTACAAATCATCCTGAAATGTACGTACCTGGGAGGGAATATTCTCCGGCAGCACTTCACGACGGATAGTCTCAATCCATTTAATTACTTCTTTTTGCTGTTCGGGATAACATTTCACATAGCAGTGCCCTACGTATTCGGAAGAATCATAAAGTGTGAAAGCAAATCCGCCATTATGATTATGTACATCTGTCTGAAAGGGGGCGCATACTCCACAAACGGTAAAATCACTGGTCCAGTCGTAGAAGTTCATTCCGATGATATCTCTCTTTTGTCTTTTCTGCCAAACTTCATCCATTACGAGATCCTTTTTTGTCCGGATCGTCCTACCCTCCGTCATCGGAATGTTCATGAAGGTGAAGAAATTCAATGGTACACACATTACATTGATATCAATCCAAGAGTTATCATTTCCCTTCTCCGTCATTAATAAGTTTCCGGATACTCCGTGAGTATAGGATATGTCAGATAACAAAATATCTTTCACACCGGCATGCTGCCTGAAACGTTCCACCATTTCGAGTTTCTCTTTATTCTCTAGGAATGAATAGTCCAGCGGTATACTAAGAATCGCTTCTTTATCTTCCTGACTTAACGTATGGAATAAGGTTTCAGTCATCTTTCCCGATTGTAGGAACAGGCTGACGGTCAGCGCTACGAATACCCAACAAATTAAAAATTGGATGCCAAGCATAAAGTTACGTCCCCATTGTTTCCCACGACGCTTTTGGCCTCCATATATACCTGTTTGTATGGAAAATCTGCGAATACGGACAGAGACGAGCAAGCAGACTGCCACACAAAGTAACACAAGCAAAACAATGTATTGCAGAATATGCTTTAGAAGTGTTTCAGAAGGGAAATTCATTGTGAGACCTGGTAAAGAAAAATCCATTCTATCACCAATCAGCTCCACACCCCATACAACCAGAAACGAGGATGCAAATACGACAATCAGAGATTGTATTAATAACAGGCAGAACAGCCGTTTCCAGTCAGCACCAAGCATTTTCATTATAGCGTATTCCTTAGTGCGATTCAAGAAAGAGCCGATGAGAAAATGAAAGAAATTAATCAATCCGACCAGCAATATCAATGTACCGACGATTCCGGTGACCCATCCCAAAATATAAGCACCTTTCTCCTGCGATAGGTTTCCTATATAGCGGGCAATAACGGTATAAGTCTGGTTATATAAGATATAAGTATAGTCACGCTTGGAGAATTGTTTTTCGAAATCGGTAATGCCAGCCTGCGGAGATAACAAAACGTATGTCCGAGCCCCCGTTATATCATTACGTTTCGGACTCTGAAAAAGTCCTTCACTGTCGTTGATAACCAATGCATCGATATGACACATAAAACTAAAACCATTGTTCAGCGGAATATCTTCCATCACTGCTTGCACTGTGTACACAATACCTCCTGCCTTCGGGGTACTGTCCGGAGAAGTATAAAGCCGTTCTGTTAGAGTCAGGTGTTTGCCAATGGCAGTTTCCACCTGACCAAATATCTTTATGGCAGTGGACCGGCTTATAATAACAGCATTCGGCATCCGACTTGCTGTCTGCCAGCTACCAACTACTATTTGTGGAGTAAAGACTTTATCGTATAGGGTATCTACTTCCATGATTTCAAGATCGTATGGCAATGATTTATCCGAAGATAGTTCAACCAGAAAAGAACGCTCACGGGAATATGCCATACAGGAAATCGCTTCCACTTCGCCCATAGCCCAAGTACGAAGTTCTTCGGATAACGCTACTTGTGTACCGGAAAAATAATCCCCAGTCTGTTCATTATAAAAATTTAGTTCTGCTATGCGGGAATAATTATCAAAACAATGATTGGTGGATTCTACAAAACGGCTGCAATACATACATACGCTGAAACACAGTAGTCCTACTGCCAATCCGATGACAGAGATTATATTCTGCACCTTGTACTTCCACAAGTTTCTAAATGCTACTTTTATATAATGTAAAGTCATAAATTATATGTGTTTATTTCAAAATCAACTCTTCTGCATCCCCAAAGGTATCATATCCGGTTGTAATTACCCAATCTCCCGGCTGTAAACCTTCTACTATTTCATATTGCTGCGGATTTTGGCGACCAATACTCAATGGCACACGGACTGCTTTTGTCTTTGATGCATTTACTTTGTAAATCCATTGTCCGCCTGTAGACTGGTAGAAGTTGCCTCGCGGAATAATGAGTGCTTGCTCCGGCTGTCCCAATTCAATCTGCACACGGAAGCTCTTGCCAACCCGTACATTATCGGGCATATCTCCTGTAAAGACAAGATCGACATCAAACATACGGTCTTTCACTTCGGGAACCACTTTTGTTATTTTCAGCGGATATTTGTTTCCCTGATAATTCACTGTAGCCGGTAATCCGGTGGTGATCCTGTCAATGTAATATTCACTAAGTGAAGTGTGGATTTTGTATTGGTCTAATACTTTTATTTCAGCAATACTTTCACCAGAGGAAACCTGTTGCCCCGGAGTGACCTTTACAAAACTAAGCTGGCCTTTCAAGGGAGCTGTAATCACCAAACTATTCAACCGTTCGCAAGTACGTTCATACTTCTTCCGTTCCCGCTCCCGGTCGTTACGGATCAGTTCCTTGCGTATCATCGTAACGGCAGAATCATGCCGCAGACTCTCTTGCTGCAGGGCTGCATTTTTCAGTTTGTAGCCGTATTCATCTTCTGCTACCTGCAATTGAGCCTTACTCTTCACGCCCATCTGGAATTCTTCGCGGTCGAGAGCGATGCTTTTTTTCAGGCGTTCCAATTCGTAGTTGTTGGTAAGGGCTTGCTGTTTCAGGTTCAGACTTTTTTGTTCCATTTCAATCTCCTGCTCCTGATAGGTAATCATTTGCTTTTCCCACTCGTCGCGCTGGTCTTCAATACTACGAAGCAAATCGGGATTGGAAAGAACAAGAATAGTGTCTCCCTGTTGAAGCAAACTTCCCTCTTCACCGACAATTCTTTCCACACTTCCTGCTTCACGGGTATTGATCTTGATGGTTAGTATAGGCTGAATGAGCCCTTCCACGTCCACATATTCCATGAAATTAGACACTTTTACTTCTGCAATCTGTATATCTTCGGCATCTATCCGCAGTTTTCTGGGACCTAAAGACAAAGTAATCACATAAATCAGGAAGGCGACAAACAATATCCCTCCTATCAGATAGTATCTGTAACGAATGTACCACGGTTTCTTTTCTAATTTTATATCCATGAAATTATCTGGTGTTTTACAAGTTTCTACTAGCTATGGTTCAATTTCTATTCTTTACTGACTTTTCGTTGTTCTCTATTCAATCAGCAGATGATAGTCTTCTGTCAGCATCGTATTTCGCTCAAAATCATATAGTGTCATGCTACGGAGTGTGTAATATAAACTCCAATAATTATATAAAGCCGAAATATAGTTACGGCGAGCACTGTCTTTCTCTGAAATAGAGGCATTCAAATCAAGAATAGTAGATTTACCTAATAAGTAGAGTTTGCGTGCCACTTCGCTTCTTCGTTGGGCTGTTTCATCTGTACGGGCAGCGATGCGGACACGTTGCGTTTGCAGATTGAATTGTTTGACGAGTTTACGGACGTTCAGTTCAAAGTCTGTCCGGCTCTGTTCTACTTGTGTGTACACCAAATCACGATTGGAACGGGCTACTCGTACCTGTCCTTTTCCACGCCCCCAGTCCAGGATAGGAAGAGAAATGCCGATGCTCACGTATTGCTGGTCCAACAAATTTCGATAAGCTTCGGGCAGTTTGTCAGCAGTCTGCGTCAATCCGAAACGGAGATAGATATCTGCTTTCAGGCCAGCATTGGCACGGGCTTTCGCAACTGCACTCTCACTTTCCAGTTTGCGTCTTTCCATCGTCTGTATGTCCGGACTGTTTTCGTAAGCTAAAACCAGTGCTTCATTCAGGTTCACACTGAAATCCGGAACTTGGGGACTGACAAGAACACGCAGCTCCCGGTCTTCGTGAATACCGAGATAGGAACGGAGTTCCTGCATACAATTATCCATTTCAATACGGGCATTCATGCGATTCGTCTCTTCCGTCAGACGGTTGAGTTCCAGTTGTAGCATTTCATTTTCTGTGATGGTACCTATATTATAACGGCCTTGTGCATAACGGTAAAGTGTATCGGCATTGGCATAATTAAAGGAAGCAATATCGTAATCGCTCTGGGCAGTGGCCAAGGCAAAAAATTTATGAATCGCATTGGCTGATACGAGTTCGAGTGTCTCTACGTAGCTTTTCTTTGCCTCCTGATAGCGTACAGGTTCTATCCGTCTATCCCATTTCAGGCTATTGTAGCCAAAAAGAGACTGGCGATAACCTATCATAATAGGGGAAGTCTACCATGAGTATTTATGTTCGCTGAATAAATCCATACGTTGAGCAGAGGTTTCAAGAAAGAAAGAACCACCAGTCCAGGATAAATTCTGTGAAAGATTCAAGGTTAAATCCGTATTCAATAAATTTTGTTCGACAAACTTTACCGAACCGTCCCCCATCGTTATCTTATTAATGGCACGGTTCAGATTCGGATCGGATGTCAAACTTAAAGACGGTAGATAATTGGCACGATAATATTTATAGTTCCAATATGCAGAACGGAAACTGTGACGTGCCGTTTGTGCATCGGGGGATTCCATACGGGCCATTTCTATGACTTGCTTCAATGATAACTCTGTAATTTGATTTTGAGCAATCAATAATTCTGTCGACAATAGTCCGAGATATATGAAGATTAATTTCAGATTCATTCGTTGGCTTTATTTGTTATTCATCATTCAAAAGATGTACCATTTATATAAATTACTATTATTCAACAATTTATCAATATTTCTTCAGTTGATTGTGTGTGCATATACGCACAAAATTAGTGCGCAATCGCACACACAACACATGAGATTTATCCATATCTTTGCTCCCGGAATCTAATAGATTATAAGATATGGAAGAAGTGAACAAATTAGGAAAGATACTTATAGTAGATGATAACGAGGACGTGCTCTTTGCTCTCAACCTGTTACTGGAACCTTATACGGAAAAAATAAAAGTAGCTACTACCCCTGACCGTATCGAGTATTTCATGACCACCTTTCATCCCGATCTTATCTTATTAGACATGAATTTCAGCCGGGATGCCATCAGCGGACAAGAGGGATTTGAAAGTCTAAAGCAGATATTGCAGATTGACCCACAGGCTATTGTTATTTTCATGACTGCCTATGCAGATACAGACAAAGCTGTTCGGGCCATCAAAGCTGGTGCTACTGATTTTATTCCCAAGCCTTGGGAAAAGGATAAATTGCTGGCTACGCTTACTTCAGGAATGCGATTGCGTCAGTCACAACAGGAAGTCAGCATTTTGAAAGAACAAGTGGAAGTTCTTAGCGGTCAGAATACTTCGGAGAATGATATTATTGGAGAATCATCTGTTATGCAGGAAGTGTTTACCACGATAAATAAACTAAGTAATACAGATGCCAATATACTAATTCTCGGAGAAAACGGTACAGGCAAGGACGTGATTGCCCGACTAATATATCGTTGTTCTCCACGATACGGCAAACCTTTTGTCACGATCGACCTGGGAAGTATCCCCGAACAATTGTTTGAAAGTGAGCTGTTCGGCTTCGAAAAAGGCGCTTTCACCGATGCCAAGAAATCGAAAGCGGGACGAATGGAAGTAGCAACCAGCGGGACTTTATTTCTGGATGAAATTGGCAATCTATCACTTCCTATGCAATCCAAATTACTGACTGCCATCGAAAAAAGGCAAATCAGTCGTTTGGGAAGTACGCAAACCGTTCCCATTGACGTCCGTTTAATCTGCGCCACTAATGCTGATATCCGTCAGATGGTGGAAGACGGGAATTTCCGTCAGGACTTATTATATCGTATCAACACGATTGAAATACATATACCTCCACTCCGTGAACGTGGCAATGACATCATCTTGCTTGCAGAACACTTTCTGGACCGTTATACCCGTAAATATAAAAAGGAAATACACGGACTGACCCGGGAAGCCAAAAACAAACTGCTGAAATATGCATGGCCCGGAAATGTAAGGGAACTTCAACATACGATAGAACGTGCCGTAATTTTAGGAGACGGCTCCATGCTGAAACCTGAAAACTTTCTTTTTCACACCACGTCCAAACAGAAAAAAGAGGAAGAAGTGGTACTGAATCTCGAACAACTAGAACGACAGGCCATTGAGAAAGCACTCCGAATCAGCAACGGAAACATCTCCCGTGCTGCCGAATATTTAGGAATTACCCGTTTTGCATTATATCGCAAACTTGAAAAATTAGGCTTATGAAACGATTTGAGTTTAAAGTAATTCTGCACATCATAGTTATCTTTCTACTTTCCATTAGCAGTTGTCTGCTGTATCAAAGGCAGTTATGGTTCAGTACTACCGTCTGTATTCTCCTTCTAATAGGCGTCGGCATACATCTCTACCGAATACAGTTCAAACAAATCGCCTTATTACGGCAATTAACGGATGGACTCCGATACAACGATATAACGCAGAATCTTCATCCTCCTTTTAAAAATAAAATGATGGATGAGTGGGCACAGGAACTATCTAATGCATTAAAGGACTTTCGGGGAAAGCTATTGGCAGAAGAAATCAAGCATCAATATTACGAGAATTTATTGAATAAAGTAGATACCGCCGTACTCGTAACCGATGTAACCGGGCATATCGAATGGATGAATCAGGCAGCAGTCACTCATCTGGGGCAACTATCACAACTTCCGGAAGTTCTTCAGGAGGCTTCTACCAGTAATGACATATCCATTATTCGCATCGAGCAAAATGGCATCGTTCTGGAAATGGCAATTTCCTGCACCACATTTGTCACACAAGGTGCGTTCGCCACACAAAGCAAAAAGCAACGGCTAATTAGTTTAAAGAATATCCATTCCGTACTGGAACGAAATGAAATGGAAGCCTGGCAAAAGCTGATTCGTGTATTGACACATGAGATCATGAATTCCATCACTCCTATTATCTCTCTTTCGGAAACATTAAGTGAAAGAGGAATCCCCGAATCACTCGGAGAAAAGGAGTATTCTATCATGTTGCAAGCCATGCAGACTATTCACAGAAGAAGTAAAGGATTATTGGGATTTGTGGAGAATTACCGGCGACTGACACGTATTCCGACACCTGTCCGCACCAAAGTATCTGTTGCCGAATTGTTTACGGACTTAAAGAAATTATTTCCGGAAGAGTATATTCATTTCGAAATGCCCGCATCCGATTTATATTTATATGCAGACCGTGCACAGATAGAGCAAGTGCTTATCAACTTATTAAAAAATGCCCGCGAAACGTGCGAGCGGAAAGCAGATAAAGAAATACAAATAAAGTTTTTCTCTAAAGACAACCCGACATTAGCAATATCTGATAATGGTGAGGGAATTCTACCAACTGTTTTGGATAAGATTTTCGTTCCTTTCTTCACTACCAAAACATCCGGTTCGGGTATCGGATTGAGCCTGTGCAAACAGATCATGGCTTTGCATGACGGAAGTATCAACGTAAAATCAGAATTAGGGAAAGGAAGCTGTTTTGTTCTTACTTTCCCTAAATGAGAACCACCGAAAGTCTTCCGGATCCTTTAATACGATGGATTAATCTGGGCAGTAGAGGATAAATCATCCTCTGCTGCCCAGACTATTTGTATCCGGATTTAGCTCCTTTACAGCTTCTTTGACTGCTTTATGAGTCGGCTTGCGATATACTTCCGCCTGTTGAACGGGGACAATCTCATTCACCATTTTTTCATATCCTTTTTGCTCTAACAAGTGGACTTCTTTTTCACCTGTTTCTTTTTGTTTTCTTGTTTTCATAAGGCTTTTCATTTTAAAATTCTTATTTATAAAACAGAAAACATCGATAGATAGTTCATACTCACAAATTATTCGTGTACAAAGAAACCACACCCCAATATACCACACTATGGACTTGTTCATGTCGATACAAGATTTAAATTGAATAGCTACATAGTGAAAAAATATCTATCATGCTATCATTCATTTTAATAGAATTCTAATTATCAAAAGAATAAGTATGATAGATCGTTTTTAAAAAAGGTATCTATCATACTTTTATTGCAAAAAACAGCTATCTATCATGCCTATACTTTGTCTATTTTAGTGTAGTATTAGGTGAGATTACCCATTTAAAGGCATAGGGATGCACGTTTTATAGGATGATAACCTGTATTTGACAGCTTAATAATCTATTGGGAACGGTGGTATTTATATAGCCCACGTATGCAGGCTGTACAGCCCACACCTGCAAACCGTACAGCCTACAGATGCGGGCTGCACGGTTTACAGGTGTGGGCTATAAACTTATCGCCATTAAAGTTGGATTATTAAGCCGTGATCATCGGATTTATACGGATTCATTGCAACAAAAACAAGCTATCTTATGCATATAGGGCCTTTATTCGACTATTCTATTGATGATAGATAACCTGTTTTTGCTGGTAAAAGTATGATAGATACATTTTTTTAAAGCTATCTATCATACTTATTCTTTTGATAATGAGAATACTATTAAAATGAATGATACTTATGATAGATGTTTTTCACTACGTAGCATTTAATTCAAATCTGTGCTCTAATGAAACAAACTTTTGAGACGGTTACCCTGATTTATGTATACCTTTTCTATAAATATATAAATTAAATCATATATTTGTGCTTTCATTCAACTCATCCTCTTATTAAATTATGAAAGAAAACAAATACGACAATAGCGATTTCTTCAGTCAATATTCTCAAATGTCCCGCTCGGTGGAAGGCTTGAAAGGAGCCGGAGAATGGCATGTATTGCAGAAAATGCTCCCCGATTTTGCAGGGAAAAGAGTTTTAGACTTAGGCTGCGGATTTGGTTGGCATTGTGTCTATGCGATAGAACACGGAGCAACACACGTTACCGGAATTGATATTTCGGAGAAGATGCTCGAAGAAGCCCGGAAAAGGAATCCTTCTCCATTCATTGAATACCAATGCATGGCTATCGAAGACTTTGATTTCCAGCCGGATACTTATGACATTGTCATCAGTTCGCTAACCTTCCATTATCTCGAATCTTTTACGGATATATGCCGAAAAATCAATAACAGCCTGACTCCGGGAGGCGCCTTCGTCTTCTCCGTAGAACATCCGGTATTTACAGCCTATGGCAATCAGGAATGGCATTACGACCAAGACGGGAAGCCTATCCATTGGCCGGTAGATCGCTATTTTACGGAAGGCAGGCGCACAGCAATCTTTCTGGGCGAAGAAGTTGTCAAATACCACAAAACGCTGACTACGTATATAAACGGACTCCTTCAAACCGGATTTGAGATATGCGAACTTATAGAGCCACAACCGGACGAAAGATTGCTGGATACCATCCCGGGCATGAAAGATGAATTACGGCGTCCGATGATGCTTTTGATCTCTGCCAAGAAAAAAAGTAAAGACGCAAAGCTATGAGATTCAAGGCATTGAAAAATAATAGATAAAAAACATTCGTTTAGCTATTGTTAATTAAAAAATACTCCCTATCTTTGCACCGCTTTTGAAAAGAACAACCCTTCAAAAAAGTAGCGGGGTGTAGCGCAGTCCGGTTAGCGCACCTGCTTTGGGAGCAGGGGGTCGTGGGTTCGAATCCCGCTACCCCGACTACAAAAAAAGAGGGAGTTTGGTTAAAAGTTTTTCGGGGTGTAGCGCAGTCCGGTTAGCGCACCTGCTTTGGGAGCAGGGGGTCGTGGGTTCGAATCCCGCTACCCCGACGAAAAAGAAAACGCTGATAATTAAGTTGTAAACTTGGCTATCAGCGTTTTCTTTTTTACTCAAAAACTCCAAAAGCCATCGAAGAAACAACTAAACAAGCTAAAACAAAACAACTTATAAATTATTATTATGAAAAACATTTTATTTACACTTTTTGCTATTCTGATCTTAACTAGCTGTAGCAAAGATGATGATAATTGGATCGAGCTTAACGAAAACAATATCGTGGGTAATTGGTCGACAGGCATTAAAGGCTCGCATAAGTTTTTAAATTTCGGAGACGATGACAAAGGCTCTTTTGGAATTTATAGCAATGCAGATCCCATTTCTTTCCAAACGTTCAAATACAAAGTCGAAGATAGTAAGATTTACATCTATGATGTATTCCCAAAAGGTAAGTCACCATATTATTTGGACTGTAAAATATCAAAGAATAAACTCAAAATTGAAAATGGTGAGGAATCTGGTACTTATGAAAAATTAGAATACTAACTACTTCCAAACTTAAAAATGCTTAGAATTGATTGTATAACACAAAAAATAATATTTATGAAAACAGCTTTTTTATTGGGCAGCATAGGGTCAGGACTAATTCTATT
>NZ_JADPLO010000056.1:0-46425 GCF_015667765.1 Bacteroides sp. 1001302B_160321_D4
GCGGAATAAGCAGGGTTGTTTGCACCTCCCCAATGACCGAAAGTCGTTCCTCCGTGAGTCATATAGAGACTGAAAGAGATATTCCGGTCGAGCATATCCTTGATGCCCTGTACCATATCTTTTGCAGGACGTGTTTCGTGTTTCCGTCCCCAATGGTCGAACCACCCGCTCCAGAACTCACTACACATCAATGGAGTTTCGGGACGAAGCTCTTTCAGTTTCTTAAACTGCTGGTCGATATTAGCCCCAGTTCCGAAATTCACAGTCCAAATCAAATCGTCGAGTGCATTATTGGTAAAGTTACTGCTCCAGTCACATTGAAACAGAGGCACATCGATAAAACCGGATTCACGTACCAAATCACGCACGGCAGAAACGTATGGTTTATCGGTTCCGTAAGAGCCATACTCGTTCTCCACCTGAACCATGATAATATTTCCTCCTTTATTCACTTGCAACGGAGCCAGTTGTTTGCCGACCTCTTTCATAAAAATACCTACCCGTTCCATATAATAAGGATCAAGCGTGCGCAAGGCTACGTCTTTTTTCTTTAACAGCCACCAGGGAAGTCCTCCCATCTCCCATTCCGCACACACATACGGACCGGGACGGACAATGACGTACATTCCATGTTGCTGCGCAAGTTTACAGAAAGCGGCAATATCATTCTGACCGGAGAAATCGAACTTTCCTTCTTCCTGTTCGTGGATATTCCAGAAAATATAAATGCAAATCGTATTCATTCCCAATGCTTTGCACATCTCTATGCGATGACTCCAGTAAGCCTGTGGGATACGGGTGTAATGCAACTCCGCCGCCTTCACTACAAATGGGTTTCCATCAAGCAGGAATGTGTTCTTGCCCGCCTCAAATTTGTGGGCAGTGGTTTGCGCCTGTGCACTACTAAAGAGAATAACTGTAAAAAGTACCAGTAAAGCAATGATTTTGTTTTTCATGGTTTATTCAAAAATAGAATTTTAATAGTATACGGCAAAGGTAGGCGATTCACCTAAAAAGGAGGGGATAATTATCATTCAAAAAGGGTTAGAAATAAAGCAAAATAGCGCCAATTGACGCTATTTTGCTTTATTTCATTTATTCCCGATCGCAGATATACCTGGCAGAAACATAACCATTAGTCACAAAAGGATTATCCATATCTATTGTTATTGCCCTAAAGATAATAAATAAAACACCAATGGTCAAATAATGATAGTCATAAAACGACCATCATTATTTGACCATTGGCCTATCACTATAAAATCAGTTTTCTTTTGTCAGCAGACTTTCCAATTCTTCCGCGTTCAGACGAAGATAAAATTGTCCGCGATAGGCTACGGAGATACCGCCTGTTTCTTCCGAAACAATAATAGCATGAGCATCCGACTGTTGAGAGATTCCCATTGCTGCGCGATGTCGCAAGCCCAGTTCTTTCGGTATATTCAAATCATGGGATACAGGAAGAATACATCCTGCCGCCTTGATACGTTTTTTGCTGATTACCATTGCGCCATCGTGCAACGGACTATTCTTGAAGAATATATTTTCGATTAAACGTTGGTTGATTGCCGCATCAATCAGTTCGCCCGTACGGACAACTTCATCTAAAGGAACGTTATGCTCTATGACAATCAATGCACCGACTTTTTGCTTCCCCATATTCAAACAAGCCATTACCACCGGCATGATATCGTCATGCTTCAACGACTCTTTTTTCGAACCGTTAAAGAGACGGGCCAGCGCACTGACATGTCGGTGAGATCCCAAAGTCAAGAGGAAACGGCGTATCTCATCCTGAAAAAGAACAATCAACGCGATCACACCCACATTCATCAATGTGTCGAAAATAGAGCCCAACAATTTCATTTCCAGCACTTGCGTCACCACCAGCCAGATCAGGATAAAAACCAGAATTCCGGTGAACACCTTGATAGAACCGGAAGCTTTCATCAATTTGTAGGTATAGTACAAAACAAAAGCTACCAGCAGAATATCGATAAAATCTTTTATGCCAAACTCAAAAAACATGCACCCTCCTCTTATTTGTCATATCCACTCTCTATTTTTAATTTCTCTGTGATCCGGACAGCTTCCACTGCTTCACGTACATCATGCACCCGCAGGATATGCGCTCCTTTCATTAGCGCAACAGTGTCCAATACGGTTGTCCCATTCAATGAATCTTGCGGGGTTCCTCCCAACAATTTATAAATCATTGATTTCCGTGAAACTCCCACTAAAACGGGAAGTTCGAAGATATGAAACTCTTCCAGATGTGCCAATAGTTCATAATTATGTTCCAGTGTCTTTCCGAATCCGAATCCCGGATCGAGAATGATATCTTTCACTCCCAAGTCGCGAAGTTGCTGCACTTTACGGGCGAAATACAGGAAAACATCTTTTATCAGATTATCATAAGACGGTTCTTTCTGCATATTTTGGGGAGTTCCCTGCATGTGCATCATTATATAAGGTACTCCCAAGTCGGCTACTGTCTGAAACATCCGGTGATCCATTTCACCGGCAGCTATGTCATTAATAATAGCCACTCCATATTCTTTCACACATTCTTCCGCCACATCAGCCCGGAAAGTATCAACGGAAATAATGGCTTCGGGATGATTACGATTCAGAATTTCCAAACCGGTACGCAGTCTTCTCATCTCTTCTTCAGCAGAAATATGTTCGGCATTCGGTCGTGAAGAATAGGCTCCTATATCAATTATTGAAGCACCTTCATCAAGTATCTGCCAGGCCCGGGCAGCAATGTCTTCTTCAGTCTGCATCCGGCTGCCGGAATAAAAAGAATCGGGAGTAACATTTAAAATTCCCATCACCTGCGGAGTAGCAAGATCGAGCAACCGCCCTTTTACATTTATATAAATAGGAGATATAGGTTTCATCATTGACAACATTCCTTTTAGATCGCCTACAAATGTAGATAAAAAAAGCAAGTATTCGTACTAAAAAGAAGAAATAAACGTATATTTGCAAACTATAGAAGAACCCGAAAAATTCATACCATGAGCCGATTAACCCTATTTCGCGTAGGATTTCTTTTCCTCATTTTGTTCTTTACCACTACTGCTAAAGCTCAAAAAGAGGCTGAAACTTTCAATGTTGACTCTACTCTCTATGAATATTATCAACGTTGTCAAGAATACTTATTAGAGCCTGTTGTACTTAATATGTCCGACACTTTATTCCGAATGGCCGGCGAACGGCAGGACGAACGGATGCAGGCAGTAGCCATAGCTACTCAACTGGATTATTATTATTTCCAGGGAACCAATGAAGACAGCGTAATCCACTATACCAACAAAGTAAAAGAATTCGCCAAGGCCACTCATCAGCCTAAATACTATTACTTCGCATGGGCTAACAGATTAATTACCTATTACCTAAAAACAAGCAGAACGAACATAGCACTTTATGAAGTGCAAAACATGTTAAAAGAAGCTCAAGAAGAGGATGATAAGACCGGCCTCTCCCGTTGCTATAACATCATGTCGCAAATCTACACCATCAAAAGATTCGATTCGATGGCGTTCGAGTGGCGATTGAAAGAAATCGAGCTGACTGAAAAATACAAGCTCGAAAACTACAACATCTCCCAGACTTATGCCCAGATAGCCAACTATTACATCAACCAGAAAAAGCAAAAAGAAGCATTGGCTGCTGTGGAAAAAGCCATTGCAACTGCCAATTCCTCTACGCAACAAATATCTGCCAAGTTGGAATTCGTAAACTACTACAGCAAGTTCGGCGACTTTCAAGCTGCCGAAAAATTACTGAAGGAGTGTCAGGCAGCGTTTGAACAGGACAAAAGACTGGAGTCTATCAAAAAGAGACTGTATAATATAGAATGTTTATACTACCAGCAGACCAAACAATATCAGAAAGCACTGGAAGCCGCAAAGATGCAGGAAAAAGAAGAACGCCGTTTAAGCGAAAGCATACTTAGCAGCATCCATTACCGCACACAGGGAGAAATCTACCAAAAGATGGGGAATATGAATCTGGCGGTCAAATATCTGCAAATGTACATCAACACGGATGACTCTTTGAAAATAGCCAATGAGCAAGTGGCCAGCAGCGAATTCGCCACCTTATTAAATGTAGAAAAGCTCAATGCCGAAAAGAAAGAACTCATGCTTCAGGCACAAGAGAAGGAGTTGCATAATAAAACAACCTTGATTATTTCATTGATTATTTTATTAGGTATCTTATTCATATTCCTTTATAGAGAAAACTTCCTGAAACGCAAACTGAAAGTTTCGGAAGCCGAACTTAAAATAAGGAATGAAGAACTTATGGTATCGAGGGAAGAATTGCGTAAAGCCAAAGATATAGCGGAGGCAAGCAGCCGGATGAAAACAACGTTTATCCAAAGCATGACGCACGAAATCCGCACACCGCTCAACTCTATCGTAGGCTTCTCGCAGGTATTAAGCGACCATTACAGCAACAGTCCAGAAACACAAGAGTTTGTCAATATCATCAAAAGCAACAGTAACGACTTGCTTCGACTGGTGACTGATGTGCTCACGCTGTCCGAACTGGATCAATACGAACAACTGCCCACTGACCCCGAAACAGACCTTAATGCGATCTGTCAACTTGCATCTGAAGTTGCCAAAGATAACACGCAGAAAGATGTAAAAGTTTTATTCGAACCTGAAAGAGATAGCCTGCTCATACGCAGTAATTCGGAACGTATATCACAAGTATTGAACAACCTGGCACATAATGCCACTAAATTTACGACTCATGGCAGTATTCGCATCGCTTATTCCGTATTGGAAGCTGAAAAGAAAATTGAAATCAGTGTGACCGATACAGGAACAGGCATCCCGAAAGACCAACAGGAAGCGGTATTTGAACGTTTCTACAAAATGAATTCTTTCACGCAGGGCACCGGGCTCGGACTTCCGATATGCCGGAGTATTGCCGAAAAGTTAGGAGGCAGCCTCCGGATCGATACTTCTTATACAGAAGGATGCCGGATGATCCTGACTCTTCCTTTGATATATGCCTAAGCAAAAAACTGCCCGAACTCCCATCAAATCCGAAAGAATAGCCTATCTTTGCAACGTTTTAAATAAAAGATCAGGTTATGAAACTTTCTGCTCTTTACCAGATTTTTCTGGATTGCCAATCAGTAACTACTGATAGCCGGAACTGCCCGGACGGTTCTTTGTTTATCGCCTTGAAAGGTGAGTCGTTCAACGGTAATGCATTTGCCAAATTAGCGCTGGACTCCGGATGCGCGTTTGCCATTATCGATGAAATACAGTATGCCGTAGAAGGCGATCAACGATATATACTTGTAGACGACTGCCTGCAAACCATGCAGCAGCTTGCCAACTATCATCGCCGCCAACTCGGAACGCGAGTGATCGGCATTACGGGCACTAATGGAAAGACAACCACCAAAGAGTTAATTTCCAGCGTTCTCTGCCAAGCCCACAATGTACTTTATACTTTAGGTAATCTCAACAACCACATCGGCGTACCGACTACCCTGCTACGGTTAAAACCGGAACATGACCTTGCCGTCATTGAGATGGGCGCCAACCATCCGGGGGAAATCAAGTTTCTTTGCGGAATAGCCGAACCGGATTATGGGATTATCACTAACGTAGGCAAAGCTCATCTGGAGGGATTCGGTTCTTTCGAAGGAGTTATCAAAACCAAAGGAGAGCTTTATGATTTCCTCCGCAAGAAAGATGCCATCACCTTTATCCATCACGATAACCCCTATTTGATGAATATCTCACAGGGATTGAACCTGATTTCTTATGGAACAGAAGATGATCTCTATGTCAATGGCCGGATTACCGGCAATTCGCCTTATCTTGCTTTCGAATGGAAAGCCGGTAAAGACGGTGAACTCCATCAAGTCTGTACACAGTTGATCGGAGAATATAATTTCCCGAATGCCCTGGCTGCAATCACTATCGGACGTTTCTTCGGAGTGGAAGCAAAGAAGATCGATGAAGCTCTGGCAGAGTATACGCCACAGAACAACCGTTCCCAACTTAAAAAGACGGAAGATAACACGCTTATCATTGACGCATACAACGCAAACCCAACCAGCATGATGGCTGCCTTGCAAAACTTCCAGAACATGACAGTCCCTCACAAGATGCTCATATTAGGAGATATGCGCGAACTGGGTGCTGATAGCCCGGCCGAACACCAGAAAATCGTTGACTACATCAAAGAAAGTGATTTTGAGAAAGTATGGCTCGTGGGAGAACAGTTTGCCGCAAGTGAACATTCTTTTAAAACTTATGCAAATGTGCAGGAAGTTATAAAGGATTTGCAAGAAGATAAACCCAAAGGATATACCATTCTTATTAAAGGTTCCAATGGAATCAAACTTAGTTCAACGGTAGAATTTCTATAAAGCCGGAATGGTAAACTTCAAATGATAAACGGTGAATAATGGTTGACTATATCATATCCATTATTCACCGTTTATTATTTGCCATCGTTCACGGCTTATCGTTCACCTTTGTTGTTCATAGGTTGCCTTTTACTATTTATTTATTTTCATCCTCGGCCGTACGCCATAATAGGCCACTAAACTAGCCAGGATCGCTCCTGTTGTATTGGCCGCAAAATCCAACCAGTCACCACCCCGGTAAGTAGTACAGTATTCCTGCAGCAACTCCACACAACCGCTGAAAAGCACCGGACAAAGGAATGCCCCTACCCACGCATGCCACATGGGAGCATGATCCCTGCGATGTGCACGCAAAAACTCCAGCCACAACATCCCCGACATACCGAAATACATACAAACATGAACCAGTTTGTCTAAATTGGGAATTTCATTCAAATCCGTCTTAGGCGGTTTAAAGAACGACAGATAAATCACTGTCAAAATGATAAAAAGCGAGATAGGATATTTCTTAATATAAGATAGCATATCTAAATAATATTACAATTTTCGTGCAAATATAAGTATCATTTTCTATATTTGCACTTTAACTCGCATATTTTATAACGATTTGTAAGATAAAACAAGATTTATGGCAAAAATTGATAGAGCGAACTTCGGCAGCAAATTAGGGGTCATACTCGCTTCTGCCGGCTCTGCAGTTGGGTTGGGTAATATATGGAGGTTTCCATACGAAACAGGAAATCATGGAGGTGCCGCTTTTATACTGATCTATTTAGGTTGTATCTTTCTCTTGGGACTGCCTATTATGATTGCCGAGTTCCTGATAGGACGCCGATCAAGAGCCAACACTGCAAGAGCGTATCAAACATTAGCTCCGGGAACGCATTGGCGTTGGGTAGGACGCATGGGAGTATTAGCAGGTTTCCTGATACTTAGCTATTATGCAGTAGTAGCAGGGTGGACACTTGAATATATTCTTGAGGCTGCCACCAATGGCTTTGCCGGAAAAAACTCCGGAGAGTTTATCTCTTCTTTCCAACAATTCTCCAGTAGCCCGTGGCGACCGGTCGTATGGTTGGTAGCATTTTTATTGATTACTCATTTCATCATCGTGAAAGGAGTAGAAAAAGGGATTGAAAAGTCTTCGAAGATCATGATGCCTACCTTGTTTATCATTATCCTCATACTGGTAGTTTGTTCGGTCACTCTACCGGGAGCTGGTGCGGGTATTGAATTCCTGCTCAAACCCGACTTTAGCAAAGTGGACGGAAATGTGTTTTTAAGTGCTATGGGACAGGCTTTCTTCTCTTTGAGTCTGGGTATGGGATGCCTTTGCACCTACGCCTCTTATTTCAGTAAAGAAACCAATCTGACTAAAACAGCTTTCAGTGTAGGAATCATTGATACTTTTGTGGCAATACTAGCCGGATTTATCATCTTCCCGGCAGCCTTTTCGGTTGGCATACAACCGGATTCAGGTCCCAGTCTGATCTTTATCACGCTGCCTAATGTATTCCAACAGGCATTTGGCGGAGTTCCCGTACTAGCATACATATTCTCTGTAATGTTCTACGCATTGTTGGCGATGGCTGCTTTAACTTCTACCATTTCTTTGCATGAAGTAGTAACCGCTTATCTTCACGAGGAGTTCAATCTTTCCCGTGGAAAAGCAGCAAGGTTAGTCACCGGCGGTTGTGTCTTTCTCGGAATATTCTGTTCATTATCATTGGGAGTCATGAAAGAATTCACCGTTTTCGGACTGGGAATGTTCGATCTCTTCGACTTCGTAACAGCTAAAATCATGTTACCACTTGGCGGACTGTGTATCTCCCTCTTTACCGGATGGTATCTGGATAAAAAGATTGTATGGTCAGAAATTACCAATGACGGCTCGTTAAAGATACCGGTATACAAGCTTATCATCTTTATATTAAAATATATCGCACCAATCGCCATCTCACTGATATTTATCAATGAACTTGGGCTAATCAAGCTATAATGTGGAAAGACTTCCTTTATTATACTAAAACCGAACGACAAGGCATTATCGTCCTTGTCGTTCTTATTTTAGGAGTATATGCAGCTCCTGAACTCTTTGCCTTTTTCACTCGTACCGAAGATACCGACTGCACAGAGAATGAGAAATCCGATCAAGAGTATAATGACTTTGTTGCCTCTCTCCGGGAAACAAAACCTCACAACAGGTTTGGTCATTCTTTTCCATCAACCCCTCAAAGGGAAATCAAGCTTACGATGTTTGATCCGAACACCGCGGACTCTACTACTTTCCTTTCACTCGGATTACCGTCGTGGATGATAAAGAATATCCTGCACTATCGCCATAAACAAGGCAAATTCCGCCATCCGGAGGATTTTCGGAAGATATACGGACTCACAGAAGAACAATACCAAACTCTTCATCCTTATATCCAAATTACAGAAGATTTCAGTTCGAAAGATAAAGATACAATACGATTATTAACCGTACAAAGCATACAACGAGACACACTTGTGAAATACCAACCGGGAACTGTCGTCAGCCTCAACTCTGCTGATACCACCGAACTTAAAAAGATTCCGGGAGTCGGGAGCAGCATTGCCCGGATGATCGTGAATTACCGCGAACGACTGGGGGGCTTTTGCCGGATAGAGCAGTTACAGGAGATTCATCTAAAAGCAGAAAGACTCCGCCCGTGGTTTTCTATTGACACCCATCAGATATACCGTATCAATTTAAACAAAGCCGGTATGGAACGAATGATGCGTCATCCATATATAAACTACTATCAAGCGAAGGTCATCATAGAATATCGGAAAAAGAAAGGAATCTTAAAAAGTCTGAAGCAATTATCCCTTTATGAGGAGTTCACTCCTATTGATCTTGAACGGATCGAGCCTTACATTTGTTATAATAAATAAAAAAAGATGCATTCCTATCACACCAGACAAGAATGCATCACACACAAACAAAACAAACACTCTACTATCATCTTCACAGACTTCCGTAGAGAAGCGACTATAAATATATAGCTAAAAGATAGAACACTTGCAAGGCTCTACCTTTTTGGTATACATTTTTAGAAGTTAGGTTCTCTAATTAATATTTTTTAATCATACCATCCACCATATGGACTGTCCGGTCCGTGATTTTGGCAAGTCCCTCGTCATGCGTCACTATGACAAAAGTCTGCCCCAGACGGTCCCTCAAATCGAAGAACAGTTGATGTAAATCTTCTTTATTATGTGTGTCCAGACTACCGGATGGTTCGTCTGCCAGAATAACTGCCGGGTCGTTAATCAAAGCCCGCGCTACCGCTACCCGTTGTTTCTCACCTCCCGACAGTTCATTCGGTTTATGAGAAGCCCGGTCAACCAGCCCCATGAAATCCAGAATCTTCGTGGCACGGTCATTTGCCTCTTTGGAAGAAACGCCTGCAATAAGGGCGGGAATCATCACATTTTCCAATGCCGTAAACTCCGGCAACAGTTGATGAAACTGGAAAACAAAACCGATATTCTTATTACGGAACGCAGATAGTTCTTTCTCTTTCATCCGGCTTACTACTGTTCCGTCAATCTGCACCGTACCTGCGTCCGGTTCATCGAGAGTGCCCATGATCTGCAACAAAGTCGTTTTACCGGCACCGCTCGGACCTACGATACTGACAATTTCTCCTTTATTGATTTCCAGATCAATGCCTTTCAACACTTGTAATGAGCCGAAACTCTTCGTTATACCTTCTAGTTTTATCATAATAGCCTTTATAATCGTTTAATGACATATTCAGCCAGATAGCACCCAAACACGGCCGGCATATAACTGACTGTTCCACACGTCGATTTCTTATTCTGTTCATCATCCGTCAGCAACACGGCTTTCGGATCGGCTTGTTCCGTACTGAACACTACCGGAAGTTTCCGTTTCATTCCCATCTTCTGCAAGCGTTTCCGTACCGCCTTGCTCAAACCGCAATGATACGTTTCCCAAAGATCGGCAAAACGAACCTGGGTGATGTCACTCTTCGCTCCTGCCCCCATACTGGAAACAATCTTTATACGACGTTTCATCGCCTCATAAATCAGAAAGCATTTCGGACTGATCGTATCAATAGCATCTACTATAAAATCATATTGATTGGCATCCAACAGTTCCGGTATATTCTCATCTTTCAGGTAGACGGGCAGAACGGTCAATTCGATATCCGGATTTATATCTTTATAACGGGCAGCCAATACTTCCGCTTTCGCCTTTCCCAATGTGGAATGCATGGCCGGCAACTGACGATTCATATTGGTAGGCTGCACTGTATCGGCATCTACAATCGTCATCCGTCCGACTCCTGCGCGGCAGATCATCTCGGCGGCGTAAGCCCCCACTCCACCCAATCCCACGACCAATACGTGCGCGTTCCGGATGCGTTCCATCTTTTCCTCTCCTAACAGGAGTGCTGTTCTCTGTTGCCAGTCGTATTTTTCCATCAGTTTTTCTTTAACCATTTATAGAACCATTTACCCACTTTCTCATAATGTTGAGACTCATTATGCCCGCGAGGATCAGAGAATGACACAATTTCCTGCGGTTCTCCAAACTGATCGGGATAGATGATAATCAAACTATTATTAGAGAAATATTTTCCCAGTTGCGCCGGCAGACGTTCAAAAGAGGTATCGTAAGAGATAGACCCGCGACGGGCAGAAACAACCACCAGCAAGTGGTCATAATTCACCTGTCCTGTCAATAACAGGAGATCTTCCCATTCTTCCAGGATGGAAAATTCTGTCGGGGTACCTGCATGTCTTTTCTTCACCAGTTGCTGAAGGCGCATCAATGTACGCTCATTAGCAAAGAAATGCACCCGACAGCCGAGGATGCTTCCCATACGGCAGAAATGTTCCACCCACTTTGAGAAACCCGATTCATATTCAGCCTTTGGCGGAACAGCAATATTAATTCGACGCAGGGTGTTAACCGGCATCAGGAATTTGGCAATCATCACTTCACGATGCGTACCTTTCAATAGACTTTCAGCCAGATGTCCGAAGAAAGAGTCGACAATATTGGCCTTCCGGTGCAGACCGATCACAATATCCGTAGCTTCATATTCTTTAATCGTATGGATAATCCCCGAAGCAATATTCAAATCATAACGGCTCACCATCGTGACAGGCACATCGGCGGCAGCAGCAATCATGGCAGCCTTCTCCAAATTCCGTTTACCCTGCTGCTCTTTCTTCTCCGAACTGTTATTATCATTAATCACATTCAATGCAACCAATGCATTCTTCTGCTTGGCATCCTTTATCACCAAAGCCAGATTAACCAAATCTTCAATCGTCTCCGGATTAGCGACCGGAATCAGGATCTGCTCCTTATTTATCTGTTTAGCTTCTTCTTCCGCTTGCACATTTTCATCCAGAGCGAAACGGCGGGCCGAACGTTCGGTCACCAAAGAACTGATGACGCAAGTGAAAAGTATCATCACTACCGTGCCGTTCAATACATCATCATTCAACAAGCGTTCTCCATTCTCCATAATAATTTCGTGGCCGATCAGTACTGCTGCCAGTGTAGCCGCAGCCTGCGCATTACTCAAGCCAAATATCATGCTCCGCTCATTCGACTGCATCCGGTATATCTTCTGCGTGATCCAGGCAGCCAACCATTTACTAAAAGTCGCCACTACTGTCATTACAATAGCCACCTTCAATGCTTCACCTCCGGTAAACAGGCTCCTTACATCAATAATCATCCCGACGCCAATCAGGAAATAAGGAATAAACAAGGCATTTCCCACAAACTCCAGGCGGTTCATCAAAGGAGATACATGAGGAATCAAACGATTCAACACCAAGCCTGCCAGAAAAGCACCTAAAATTCCTTCCATTCCCACGAATTCCATCAATCCTCCTCCGAGGAAGACCATTGCCAGCACAAACACAAACTGCATCACGCTGTCATCATACTTCCGGAAGAACCAACGCCCGATACGGGGAAAGAAGAATACAATCAGGAATCCGAGAAAAGCCACTTTTGCCACAAGAAATACCCAGAACCAACCATCAACAGTGCCTTTAAACATACCACCTATGACGGCAAGAATAATCAAAGCAAGGGTGACGGTGACAGCCGTCCCCCCAATGGTTATATTGACGCTGCGCAAACGCGACAATCCATAACGGCTAATAATAGGATAGGCAATCAAGGTATGAGAAGCATACATACTTGCCAATAACACCGCCGTGAGAAAGCCATAACCCAGCATACTCATACTACTCCATATTCCCAACGCCATCGGAATCAGAAAGGTGAGCCAGCCGAACACAACACTTTTCGTCCGGTTTTTCTTAAAGTCCTCCATATCCATTTCGAGCCCGGCAAGAAACATGATATAATATAATCCCACTTTGCCGAAGAGTTCGAAACTGCTGTCACGGTCGAGCACATGAAAGCCGTGTTCGCCAATCAATACACCCGCCAGAATCATGCCTATAATATGAGGTATATGAAGACGTCCGAGGATCATCGGAGCAAAGAGAATGATAATCAATACCAAAAAGAATACCCAAGTCGGGTCGGTAATCGGTAAGGTTAAATTAAAATCAAACAGGTTCATAGGCTGTGGCTTTAGGAATTCAATGCAAAGGAACAAAAAAGTTTGCAGAATCACAATGAATGTCCAGACGTATTATTCAGTAGTCAATTACTCACTTTACTACTTTTCTTCCCCCGCTTACCTATCAAGATCTATTTCATTAGGCACTTTTATTTCGTTCTACTATAGTGTCTCTTGCGTATGACTATAGTTATACGCAAGGGAGACTATAGTTACCCTTACGTTACACTATAGTTAAACGAAGTAATATTAGGCAATAAAGATAATCTTATCAAGCTACGAAACCAATCCGATTCGCATCGCGACGGAGAACGCATCCCTTTTGGTGCATTTATCCGATCCAACAACCACACTTGATTATACGTAAGGTTAAAGAAATCCGCCGAAAAACTGAAATATTTCTCTCAAAAGCGATGTTTATATGCTAAATTGTTATAATTTTGCAGCCAAATCTTTTCTATTCGACAGGAAAGAAATTCAATATTCACAATTTAACAAAAGAAAAAGATGAAAGTAGCTATTGTTGGCGTAAGCGGAGCCGTAGGACAAGAATTCCTGCGCGTGCTCGATGAGAGAAACTTCCCGATGGACGAGTTAGTTTTGTTCGGTTCTAAACGTAGTGCCGGAACAACTTATACTTTCCGCGGTAAACAGATCGAGGTGAAACTCTTACAACACAACGATGACTTTAAAGGGGTAGACATTGCTTTCACTTCTGCCGGTGCAGGAACATCCAAGGAGTTCGAAAAAACAATCACCAAGTATGGTGCTGTGATGATCGACAACTCCAGCGCATTCCGTATGGATGCCGATGTACCTTTGGTTGTGCCTGAAGTAAATGCCGAAGATGCATTGGAACGTCCGCGTGGCGTTATTGCTAACCCGAATTGTACGACTATCCAGATGGTAGTTGCACTGAAAGCCATCGAAAAGCTTTCTCATATAAAAACCGTGCATGTGTCTACCTATCAGGCAGCAAGTGGCGCGGGTGCTGCTGCTATGGACGAATTGTACGAACAATATCGCCAGGTATTGGCAAACGAGCCTGTGACTGTAGAGAAGTTTGCCTATCAGTTGGCTTTCAACCTGATTCCGCAAATTGACGTATTTACAGAAAACGGTTATACGAAAGAGGAAATGAAAATGTATAATGAAACACGTAAGATCATGCATTCTGACGTAAAGGTTAGTGCAACTTGTGTACGTGTTCCTGCATTACGCGCTCACTCTGAAAGTATCTGGATAGAAACAGAACGTCCGATTTCCGTAGAAGAAGCTCGTGAAGCATTCGCTAACGGTGAAGGGCTGGTTCTTCAGGACAATCCGGCAGAAAAAGAATACCCGATGCCGCTGTTCCTGGCAGGTAAAGATCCGGTATACGTAGGCCGTATCCGCAAAGACCTGACAAACGAAAACGGATTGACTTTCTGGATTGTAGGTGACCAGATCAAGAAAGGCGCTGCCCTGAATGCTGTTCAGATTGCCGAATATCTGATTAAAGTAAAAAATATCTAATACAATAGACTGGATATAATATCCGGTCAATGACAGATAAGCCCAATAAATCAACCGGCTTGCAATGTGATAGTGATCGCAATGCAAGCCGTTTTTTTATTTTCTAAATTACCTATTAAAGAAAAGGTACCCATTATTAGGTAAAAGATCCCCAGTTGCAGGTATTAAGATTTGTGAAAATAACTATTTATAGTGATTGATATAAACTTGGTTTTTATCGAATTTTGCACAAAACTTATCTATGAAATATTGTCTTTTTAACATAGCATTCTGGGGGCTGCTATTTTTCAATTTATTTGAGGCCGCAGCTAATTCAAACATCTATACAATCTCGGGACGTGTGACCGAGCCCAAAACGAATTCCCCCTTGCCCGGTGCTTCCATTCTCATTAAAGGCACCTATTTATGGGCTGTATCCAATCAGAAAGGCGAATTCACGATACAAGGAGTGCAGGAGGGAAAATATAATCTGGAAGTTTCTTTTCTGGGTTATGTACCGGCAACAATTCCGGTAAATGTGCACAGTAATATCAAAAACCTACATATAGAACTCAAAGAAAACACGCTTGCACTGGATGATGTAGTCGTTACTGCACAAGCGCCCAAGAATGAGTTAAACACTACGCTCACTATCGGTAATAATGCGCTGGAACATTTGCAGGTATCCAACGTGAGCGATATCTCCGCTCTTCTTCCGGGAGGAAAGACAAAAGTGCCGGATCTTACCACTAATAATATCTTCTCATTACGCGACGGAGGGTCGACAGTCGGTAATGCAGCCTTTGGGACAGCCGTTGAAGTGGATGGGGTACGTATTGGCAATAATGGCTCATTTGGAAATATGAACGGAGCAGATACCCGTAATATCACCGTGGCGGATATTGAATCGGTTGAAGTCATCACCGGAGTACCTTCGGCTGAATACGGGGATTTGAATAGCGGAATGGTCAAGATTCACACCCGGAAAGGGAAAACACCCTGGAACATATTATTGTCCATCAATCCCCGCACCGAACAGGTTTCCTTCTCCAAAGGATTGGATTTAGGAAACGACAAAGGCGTTATCAACATAAACGGAGAATGGACAAAGGCTACCCAAAAGTTGGTATCTCCCTATTCGTCTTATACAAGAAGGGGATTCTCTGCCGGATATAGCAACACTTTCAGCAAAGTGTTCAGATTCGATATCGGTGTTACAGGTAATATCGGAGGAATGAATACCAAAGATGACCCGGATGCCTATTCGGGAGAATACAACAAAGTGAGGGATAACGTATTCCGGGCAAACACTTCACTGGCCTGGCTGCTCAATAAATCGTGGGTCACCAACCTCAAGTTCGACGCATCGGTATACTACAATGACAATAACTCCCATGCACATACTTTCTATTCGTATGCATCGGAACAGCCGGCTGTTCATGCCACGCAAGAAGGATATTTTATGGCAAGCAAACTGCCATATACCTACTTCGCAGATCAGATCATCGACTCCAAAGAACTGGATTATGCCGCATCGTTAAAGTATGAATGGAACAGACGGTTCAAGACTGTAAACAGCAACCTGAAAGCGGGTGTTCAGTGGAAAGCAACAGGGAATGTGGGTGAAGGAGAATATTACAAAGACCCTTCACTGGCTCCGAACGGTTATCGCCCCCGCCCTTACACCGCTTATCCATATATGCATAACGTTTCGCTTTATGCCGAAGAAAGTCTGTCGTTACCAGTGGGAAACACCCTGCTTAGACTGATGGCGGGAGTGCGTTGGGAACATTTGTTTATCAAGGGAACGAACTATAAAAACCTGAATACTCTTTCACCACGTTTCAATGCCAGATGGCAGTTGAACGAACATATCGCTATCCGTGGCGGTTGGGGAATCACTGAAAAGCTTCCCTCTTTCTATACCTTGTACCCCAAACAGGAATACCGGGACATACAGACATTCGGTTTTTCCTATAATAACAATGAATCATCTTATATCTATTACAGCCAGCCCTACACATTACTGCACAATGAGAATCTACGCTGGCAACGGAATCAGAATTCGGAATTGGGCATTGACGTCCATATAGCCCGGACCAGGATTTCGCTAGTCGGTTATTTCAACCGTACCAAGTTACCGTATAAATACACGAGTTCCTATAACCCGTTCTCTTACGATGTTCTCCAATTACCGGAGGGATTCACTATGCCGACTAATCCGCAAATCAATGTGGATAATCAGACGGGAATGGTGTACATACGTGACAATGCATCGAGCTACTGGACTCCTATGGATGTAAAGGTGACCGACCAGACTTTTGTCAAGTCAACCTCTCCCGATAATGGAATGGACGTCATTCGCCGTGGAGCGGAAATGATTGTTGATTTCCCGGAAATAACTCCTATCCGTACGCAATTCCGGTTAGATGCCTCCTATGCTTATACTAAATATATCGACAATTCTTTGTCCTATTATTATCAGAACGGATGGTCGCACACCAGTCTTGCCAACCGCTCCTACCAATATGTAGGTATCTATGCCAATGGCGACAACTTATCGACGACTGCCAACGGTAAACGTACCCACTCATTGGATGCCAATATCACAGCCATCACCCGTATTCCGAAAGCCAGACTGATTATTTCATGCAGACTGGAGGCTTCGCTTGTGAAGCGTTCGCAGAATATCTCCGAATATAAGGGAAAAGAATACGCGTTCAACGTAAGTGAAAGCAGCAATGCCCAAACGGGTGGAAGCATTTATAACGGTGACTCTTATACGGCTATCTGGCCGGTGGCATATCTCGACCTGAACAATGAGATGCATCCTTTCACGTCAGCCGAAGCCGAGAATCCGGAATTCTCTTATCTGATACGCAAATCGGGCAATGCCTACACATTTGCAGCGGATGGATATGATCCTTATTTCTCCGCCAATATCAACATAACCAAAGAGATTGGCGACCATGTGTCTCTTTCTCTCAACGCTATCAATTTCACCAATTCACGGCCGTATGTAAAATCTCATGCAACCGGTGTGAGCGCGCTCTTTACCCCGGATTTCTATTATGGACTTACTTGCCGTATTAAATTTTAAAGATATGAAGCAGTCTATCTACATATTATTACTAACAGTGACCGGCCTCCTTGCAGGATGCACGGATCTTGATAAAGAAAATCCGTACGACGATCAGTTGCACAGCCTGCAAGTGACTGCCGTATACCCGGATGGATACTCGGAATATCTCCGGGAAGGAGTGACCGTAAAGATTGAAGACGTCGACCGTGGAAATTCTTATAAGGCTAAAACCGACAAGAACGGAGTGGCGCAATTCTCTCTGACTAAAGGTATATATCGCGTGCAGGTCAGCGACAAGGACGGACAGGATATTTTCAACGGGCTGGCCGATAATGTGAAACTGACCAGCGGAAACATGGCGTTCAACCTCCCGCTCATCCATTCCAGAGCCGGGGCTATTATTATTAAGGAGATTTATTGCGGAGGATGTACAAAGTTGCCGCTGGAGGGAAACTACCAGTCCGACAAATATATAATCCTGCATAATAACGATTCGGAAGTGCAATATCTCGATAGTTTATGTTTCGGAGCGCTCGATCCTTACAACTCACAAGCTACCAATGTATGGGTAACACAGGATGAAATAACCGGAGCAACCATCTTCCGGGATTTTGCTCCCATCGTTCAGTGCATCTGGCAGTTTGGCGGTACCGGCAAGACTTTCCCGCTTCAACCGGGAGAAGATGCAGTGATTGCCATCAATGGAGCAGTTGACCATGCAGCGCAATACCCGCAATCTGTCAATCTGAACAAACCGGGATATTTTGTCTGCTACAATAACGTTTATTTTCCGAATACGCAGTATCATCCGGCTCCGGGCGATCAGATCACACCGGATCATTATCTGAATGTGGTATTGAAAACCGGACAGGCAAATGCTTACTCGTTCTCTATTTTTTCTCCTGCTACGGTTATCTTTAAAGCTAAGGATACCACGATACAGGACTTTGTTCTAAAAGAGGGAAGTGTGATACAAAAACCGGGAAGTACCACCGACCGGGTGATAGCAGTTCCGCTCGACTGGGTGATTGACGGAGCGGAAGTGTACTACGGTGGTTCCTCCAACAACAAGAAACGTATATCTCCTTCCATCGACGCAGGATATGTCACTCAAAGTGCGACATACAATGGACGCAGCTTATATCGACATGTGGACGAAGAAGCTACGCAGGAAGCAGGTTATGAAGTATTGATGGACACCAACAACTCTTCTACCGATTTTTATGAAAGAGAAAAACAATCTTTGCATGAGTGAGATGAAAAAAATATATATAACAGGTCTTTGGTTACTATGTATAGTGTACGGCGTTTCGGCACAGACTTACGACATTATAGAACGGCGTAATCCCTGGAATGCCGGAGAAAATGTCACAGGTATCAGGATGGATAGCATCTCTTCTTCCTATGCCGAACTGTATGGTAAGAATAACCATGGTGATTTCCACCACTCTTACGAAGCGGAGAAATCATGGAATGCCGGAGCAATAGCCAAGTCTATCACTCATCTGAAAGGGTATTCGCTGACTGGTTCTTTCTCATTCGATCATACTTCCGGTAAGGACATGAGTGGTTCCATGTTTATCCAGCCGGGATTTTATCCGGTAGACATTCTGGAGTTCACCCCCGGACGCAAAGACCTGCAACGATACGCTTTTATGGGCGGTATTGCATCAGATATTGCACCTAACTGGCGATTGGGAGGAAAGGTTGACTTTGCCGCCTCCAACTATTCCAAACGGAAAGACTTGCGACATACCAATTATCGACTGGATTTGAAAGTAGCCCCCAGCGTGATGTATCACTCGGGCGATCTAGCCATTGGTTTTTCTTATATATTCAGCAAAAACAGCGAATCGATCAAGGCGGAAGTAATCGGGACTACCGAAAACTCTTACAACGCCTTCTTGGATAAAGGACTGATGTATGGAGCTTATGAAGCATGGGACGGCAGCGGGATTCATCTAAGCGAATCGGGAATCAACGGCTTTCCGATCAAAGAACTGTCTAACGGGGGAGCACTGCAACTTCAATGGAAGGGATTTTATGGAGATATCGAATATACCTATTCTTCGGGGTCTGCCGGTGAAAGAGATGCTATCTGGTTCAAATTCCCCACTCACCGGATTGCCTCTCATTTGAGTTATCATTTCAAACAGGGAAAGAAAGAGCATTTTCTACGATTGAACCTGCAATGGTCACATTTGGTCAACAACGAGAATGTGATTAATAAGGAGACTGTTAACGGAATAACGACGACTTATATCAACGGCTCCAACCGCATTTTCGAAAGAGATGCTTTCTCGGTCCATCCCGAATATGAATTTATAAGTCCTCGTACAGAAGTTCGTTTGGGAACACATATTTCAACTTTCAAACGACTGACTACCCAGATGTATCCGTATGTAGCGTCGGAAAAGATGCTTTGTACGCAGACTTATGTATCCAGCGTGTTTCATATAGGGAAATTTGACTTAAAGGCAGCCGCTTCCTTTGCCATAGGAAACTCTACCGAGAAAAACAGAGTCGTTGCAACAGATACGGAGCCGGGTGATCCACCTTATCGTCTGACAGATTATTATAATCTGCAGAATGAATATGCTACCGCTCCACAAGCAACGCTTCGTCTCGGTTTACGCTATCATTTCAACCATGGGATCTATGCTGAAGTACAGGGAAGTTATACACGCGGTTTCAACCTTCACTATATAGATGGTTCGAGCCGTTGGAATGAGACTATCAAGTTAGGATATACTTTTTGAGGACCGGGATATGCTTTTTGAAAACAATGAATATATATAAACTAAATTATTAAGCAATGAAAAAGAGTTTAACATTTATCTTTGCAGCAGCACTTTTGGTATCTTGCCAGCAGGAAGAGAACGAAACGCTGACACCTGCCAACAGTCGTATTACTATCTCGCCTGTTATCACACGCGCTACCGAAGTTAACTTTGAGACCGGAGATAAAATTGGCGTTACAATCATCCAAAACGATGACTTCGTATATGCGGAAAATAAACAGATGACATTCAATGACGGAGTATTTGCAGGTGACTTGCTTTGGTATCCGGAAGGAAATGACAAATCGCAGATAGTAGCATACTATCCTTATAGAGAAGGTAATACTCCTACTTCTTTTTCTGTAGAAGCCGATCAGACCACCGGATATGGGGCATCAGACCTTATGGCAGCAAGCAATAAAGATGTACTTCCTACTGTAAATACTATAACAATGAACTTTAAGCATCTGCTTACCAAACTGGTCATTAATGTAACAAAGGAAGTAGAAGCCAACATAACATCCATTGCATTGAAAGGCTCTATCCCGACTGCAACTCTTGATCTGGCTGCCCTTACAGTTACTGCTGACGCGAATGTCGCAGCTACAAACATTACGGCACAGGTTGTTGAAGCGAACAAAACTTACCGCGCCCTCATCGTTCCCCAAACGGTAGCTTTGACGCTCGAAGTAGCAACTTCTGATGGCAAGACCTTGTCGCAGAAACTCACATCTACTACTTTAGCGCAAGGAGGACAATACAGCGTAAACATCCGTGTATTGCCTGACGATATAGAGGTTAAACTTATCGGTGACATCGAAAACTGGACAGATGAAGGTGAAATCGGAGCAGACAATGAGATTCCTTTCGAAGAACATCTCGATGAGAACTATTTCTTATACGATAATGTAAAATATAACACGGTAACTTTGGCAAACGGTACTACGTGGATGGCTGAACCGCTTATCTATCTTCCGAAAGGATATACTCCTTCTACCGATCCTACTGCTGATAGCCATGTTTGGTACCCGTATGAAATCAAAGCTGACGGTGCAACCGTAGCCACAACAGAGGAAAGTGCTATCAAAGAATTAGGTTATCTATATGATTTCCAAGTTGCACTGGGCGGTAAGGAAATTACTGAAAGTAATCTGAACTCTTTTGAAGGAGCGCAAGGTATTTGTCCGAAAGGTTGGCACATACCAACACGTCTGGAATACTTTAATCTGGTAGGAAAAACAACGAATGATGTCGACGGCAAGGTACCGGCTGATGGTGATAAAGCTCTTTTCTATGATGCAGTTTATGACGGCGCCAAAATATCATCACTGAATAATGCAGGATTCAATTACCAATTCTCCGGCGTTCGTATGGCAACAAGCCTTACAGGTGCCGGCAGCTATCAAAAAACGGCAATAGCAGAAGATGCCAATATTCAAACTGCATGGCACGGAAAACCGGCAATGAATTATCTTATGACTTCGACTGCCTTCAAGCCCGTATACAATAGCACCAGCGGACTACTTACCAATATACAGTTCTTTGGATTAATGAGTACAATCAATGCAAAGTATTCGGAAGGCAGATTATCATTATCTTATGTCAGCATTAAAGCCGGTATGCAACTCCGTTGCGTAAGGGATCAAGCTGCCAAAAAGGAGTAGTATTTGTTTCAAGCATGGTTGAAACTCCCCGCCCGTAAGGCGAACTATTAAAAGCTATAAACAAACGAAAAACAGATTACAAACTATATAAAAACGAAGCAATAACAATGAAAACAAAAAAGCTAACAATCGCAATTGCCCTTATGGCAATGACTTTTATCGGAACTTCATGTGGTAACAAACAACAGAAAAGCGCATCAGAAGCGACTACAGAACAGTCTGCATCTTCCGCTTTGGAAATTGATTCTCTCCTTGCCAATGCCGAAAACCTTGCAGGACAAGAAGTAACTATTGAAGGCGTTTGCACACATACCTGCAAACATGGTGCAAAGAAAATCTTCCTGATGGGCAGTGACGATACCCAAGTGATCCGTGTAGAAGCCGGAACATTGGGAGCCTTCGACCCTAAATGCGTGAACTCTATCGTCCGTGTTACCGGAACATTGAAAGAACAACGCATCGACGAAGCCTACCTCCAAAACTGGGAAGCACAACTCAAAGCACAAGCTGCCGAAAAACACGGAACCGGTGAAGCCGGATGCGACTCTGAAAAGAAAGCGCGTGGCGAAACAGCCAACAGTCCCGAAGCCCGCATCGCAGACTTCCGCGCAAAAATAGCCGACCGCAAAGCAGAAACAGGAAAAGAGTATTTATCTTTCTATTTTATGGAAGCCAACTCGTATGAAGTGGAGTAGTACTGTCCGTAAATGGAGTCGGCTCATACACCGTGACCTGTCATTTTTCTTTTCCGGAATGGTATTGATATATGCCATTTCCGGAATTGTAATGAATCACCGTGACACGATTAATCCGAACTTCTCCATCACACGGAAAGAATATAAAATAGCGGAAAAGCTACCGGACAAAGCAGGAATGAGTAAAGAGAAAGTACTTACTCTACTGGAACCGTTGGGAGAAACCGGCAACTATACCAAATTTTACTTCCCGAAAACGGACGTAATGAAAGTCTTCCTGAAAGGCGGTTCCAGCCTTCTGGTAAACGTGAAGACAGGAGAAGCGGTATATGAATCCGTCACCCGTCGCCCGCTTATCGGAGCGATGTCCCGTTTACATTACAATCCGGGACAATGGTGGACTTACTTCGCGGATATTTTCGCTATCGCCCTTATTATCATTACTCTTTCCGGCATTATCATGCTGAAAGGGAACAAGGGCATTATCGGCAGAGGAGGAATAGAACTAATAGTCGGAATCTTGATTCCCATTCTTTTCCTTTTCTTCTTTTGAATCGAAATAACAGATAAAATCAAATGGAACAAATTATCGAATGTAACAACCTGACGCACTACTACGGTAAACGGTTGATTTACGAAAACCTTAGTTTCACAGTGCCCAAAGGACGTATCCTGGGACTATTGGGAAAGAACGGTACGGGCAAAACCACCACTATCAATATCTTGAGCGGTTACCTGAAACCCCGTTCGGGAGAATGTCGCATCTTCGGACAGGAGATACAGACCATGGCACCGGCTCTGCGCCGCCATATCGGACTGCTCATCGAAGGTCATGTGCAATACCAATTCATGACCATCACCGAAATAGAAAAATTCTACGCAGCCTTCTACCCCGGCCAGTGGAAAAAAGAAGCGTACTACGAACTGATGAATAAATTGAAAGTAGCTACCGGACAGCGCATCTCACGTATGTCCTGCGGACAGCGCTCTCAAGTAGCTCTCGGACTGATTCTCGCACAAAACCCGGAACTTCTGGTACTGGACGACTTCTCGCTCGGACTCGATCCCGGCTACCGCCGCCTGTTTGTGGACTATCTCCGCGACTATGCCCGTTCGGAAGGTAAAACCGTCTTTCTGACCTCGCATATCATTCAGGATATGGAACGTCTCGTTGACGACTGCATTATTATGGACTACGGAAAGATACTGATTCAGAAACCAATCGCCGAATTACTGGAAAAAGGACGCCGCTACACCTTCACCATTCCCGAAGGTTACGAGCTTCCTGCATCGGATGATTTCTACCATCCTTCCATCATGCGGAACCAGTTGGAGACTTTCTCCTTCCTGCAACCGGCAGAAACAGAAGCCAAACTGAAATCAATGTCAGTGCCCTATACAGACTTGCACTGTGAGCAAGTCAATTTGGAAGATGCCTTTATCGGCCTCACCGGGAAATACTGATTAAATTAAGAATAAGAGTTGGCAACTCGTAACCCATAAATCATCATTCATAAATCATAAATCCTCAAGAATGTACGCTATATTTTATAAAGAATGGATAAAGACACGGTGGTATTTTCTGCTTGCCGTGCTCGCCACACTTGGTTTTACAGGCTACTGTATGCTCCGTATCAACCGGGTGGTAGAAATGAAAGGGGCTGCCCATGTATGGGAAGTCATGCTGCAACGGGATGTCATCTTCATTGATATGTTGCAATATATTCCTCTGATTGCCGGAATCCTGATGGCAATCGTGCAATTTGTCCCCGAGATGCAACGCAAATGTTTGAAACTGACCCTCCATCTGCCTTATCCGGAACTGAAAATGACGGGCAATATGTTACTCTCCGGACTCATACTGCTTCTTGTCTGCTTCGCTTCCAATTTCCTGTTGATGGAGATCTATCTGAACGGAATCCTTGCCCATGAGCTCAAAAACCACATACTGCTTACCGCTTTAACGTGGTATCTCGCCGGCATCTCCGGCTATCTGCTCGTCGCATGGATTTGCCTCGAACCGGCATGGAAACGCCGTATCCTGAATCTCATTATCGCAGTATTGTTACTCCGAATCTTCTTCCTGTCGCCTACGCCGGAAGCATACAACAAGTTTCTCCCTTATTTAGTGGTCTATACTTTGTTGACAGCCTCTTTCTCGTGGCTCTCTATCGTACGGTTCAAGGCCGGAAAACAGGATTAACCAATAAAAAAATTAAAGATTAAAAATTAAAAGATTGAGAAATGAGACGTTTCAGTACCATACTATTATATGTAACCATCGCTTTTCTGCTTCTTTGGCAGTTGCCCTGGTGCTACAATTTCTTTGTCGTAAAGCCAGAAAAGACTCCCTTTACCCTGTATAGTTTCGTAATTGGCGATTTCGCCCAGATGGGACAAGAAGAAGGGAAAGGAACCGTGCGCCGCGACCTTGCAGGAAACATTTATTCGGAAGCTGCTTTCGACAGCATCCTGCCTATGTTTTATTTCCGTCAGTTGATGTCTGATGAGCGTTTTCCGGATACCATTCAAGGAATCGCAATGACTCCTAAAATGGTGCAGACAGAAAACTTCAACTTCCGCAGTGTGCCTTCGGATATAAACGCACCTTCTATCGGGCTTTACCCACTGATGGAATCTATGTCAGGACGTGTGGACCTGAAAATGCCGGATGACGTATTCCGTATCACCTCCAAAGGGATCGAATTTATCGACATGGCTACCAACAGCGTGAAGGAAGACAAAAGCCTTCAGTTTACCGAAGCTATGACTAAGAAGGATTTTCGTTTTCCGGCAACGGAAATCGTAGGAAATCCGACGGTGAAAAAGGAGTATGACGAAGGTTATCTTCTGTTGGATGCCGACCGTCGTCTGTTTCATCTGAAACAGGTGAAAGGACGCCCGTATGTCCGTGCCATCACCTTGCCTGAAGGCCTGACATTAGAACATCTGTATCTGACCGAGTTCAGAAATAAAAAGACGCTTGCTTTTATGACCGATGCCAACAACGCTTTCTATGTGTTGCAGAACCGGACGTATGAAATCGTAAAAACAGGAATCCCAGCATTTGATCCGGAAACGGATGCGCTCACCATCATCGGTAATATGTTCGACTGGACAGTCCGTGTGACAACTCCGGCTTCAGATAACTATTACGCATTGGACGCCAACGATTATTCGTTGATAAAGAAGTTGGAGAACGAATCGAACGTTCATTCCATGCCAGGTATTACGTTCACATCTTACACAGATAAATATGTAATGCCACGCTTCGAATAATGTTTCAATAATTGAATGTAACATGGGTGAGGGGTTATCAAAAGTCAATAAATTAAATGTGACTTTTGATAACCCCTCACTGTTTCCTTTCCACGCATTTAGAGAAAACAAAAGGATTTACAATTATTTCTTCAATAAGTATGTTTTTTCCCAGCAAAAGGTTTACCTTTGCCGACTCATCAACTATTTAAACCGCAATTGCTTCTGCATTATACTCAAACAAATACGGTAAAACGAAATAACTCAAACTAAAAACCGTATGAAAGTTTACCAAGCATTTGCTTTCCTAAGTATCTTCATCATATTGTTCTATAATTGTTCGCTCCCTGCTGATGACGAAGAAAAGGGAGATTTAAAAGGAGGAGACACTATCACACCCGAACTTCCTTGGGAAGGAGAGATGGACAAATTCACCATCAATTCTAAAGAAGGAATCCATCTAAATGATCCACAGGAAGACGCCGGAACAGCATATATCACCATTCCTTCTACCTCTGTAAAAAACACCCGTTGGGAATTTGGAGTTCACCTCACCTTCAACCCCTCCGCCAACAATTATGCACGATTTTATCTGACTTCTTCCTCAAACATTCTTTCCGGTAATTTAAACGGCTATTACATTCAGATTGGAGGAGCAAAAGATAATGTAGCTCTTTATCGCCAAAACGGAAACCAATCTAAACTACTGGCTTCGGGAAGAGAACTAATGAAAGGAAACTCTTCACCGAAACTATACATAAAAGTAGAATGTGACAATAACGGTTACTGGACTTTTTGGACACGGCTTGAATCCGAGAATGAATACGTAAAAGAAAAACAGATAAAAGATACCGATATACAGACTTCCCGCTACTGCGGTATATACTGCATTTACACCAAAACCCGTTGTAAAGGATTCACGTTCCATCACATACAGTTGTCTAATGACGTAGAAACGAACACATCACCCGACGAAACACCCGATAACCCCGATACGGACCTTCCAGATAATCCGGACACTCCCGAACTACCGAGAGATGTGAGAGGTATGCTTCTTTTCAATGAAATAATGTATAACAATGCCACTGATGGTGCAGAATATGTAGAAATCTATAATCCAACTGAACAGGCAGTCATTTTACCCGCACTTTATCTATATAAAATGCATGAAGACGGGACAATATACAATACTACTATCCTTCAAAATGAGAGTCCTTCTACTCCCCTAGCCATTCCTTCCAAAACTTATCTTTGTTTCACGAAATACTTCAACAGAGTTGTTCAGAAACATAAAGTTGGTGGAGAAAATATAATAATTATACCGAACTTCCCGGCACTGAACAATAATGGTGGGTATCTGGCACTTTCGAGTAGTAAAGAGACTGCACCAGGACATACTTTTGACACTTGTTGTTTTAGAGATGAAATGCACACCATTGACAAAATAACCGGCATTTCGCTTGAAAAGAAATCTCCGGAGTTGTCCTCGCTCAATAAAAACTGGCGTTCGTCCAAACACGCGACCGGAGGCACACCGGGAATAAAAAATAGGTAAGAGTATACATATCTATGATAAATTCCCTACTTTTGTAGACAAAGATAAACTAATTCGGATCATTCATCCTCAAACGAATTTAAATAGCAGATATGAGTCCAGCCGTTATATCTATCACTATTGTGGCATACTTTATAATCCTGTTCACTATCTCTTATATAGCAGGACGCAAAGCTGACAATGAAGGGTTCTTCGTAGGAAACCGTAAATCGGCATGGTATGTTGTTGCTTTTGCCATGATTGGTTCCACCATTTCGGGAGTTACTTTTGTATCTGTTCCGGGCATGGTACAAGCCAGTAGTTTCTCTTATCTGCAAATGGTACTCGGCTTTATAGTCGGACAGTTTATTATCGCCTTTGTGCTTGTTCCACTGTTCTATCGGATGAATCTGGTTTCTATCTATGAATATTTGGAGAACAGATTCGGAGCTTCATCCTATAAAACAGGAGCATGGTTCTTCTTTATCTCAAAGATGCTGGGAGCTGCCGTTCGACTATTTCTGGTATGCCTGACGCTGCAACTGCTGATCTTCGAGCCTTTCCATCTTCCTTTCCTGTTGAATGTCATGCTTACCGTATTTATAGTATGGCTCTATACTTTCCGGGGCGGAGTGAAATCATTGATTTGGACGGATGTATTGAAAACATTCTGCCTGGTAGTCTCTGTGGTACTATGTATCTATTATATAGCCTCCAACTTGCACCTCAACTTTAGCGGCCTGGTTACTACCATATCAGATAGTGACTTTTCCAAGACATTCTTTTTTGACGACGTGAACGACAAACGCTATTTCTTCAAACAGTTCCTGGCAGGAGTGTTCACTGTCATTGCCATGAACGGGCTCGACCAGGATATGATGCAACGCAATCTTAGTTGCAAGAATTTCCGGGATTCTCAAAAGAATATGATTACAAGCGGTATCTCACAATTCTTTGTCATTCTGCTTTTTCTGATGCTGGGAGTACTATTATATACGTTTACAGCACAACAAGGCATTGGGAATCCGGAAAAAAGCGACGAGTTGTTTCCGATGATTGCTACCGGAAATTA
Organism: Bacteroides sp. 1001302B_160321_D4; assembly: GCF_015667765.1. Classification (NCBI taxonomy): domain Bacteria; kingdom Pseudomonadati; phylum Bacteroidota; class Bacteroidia; order Bacteroidales; family Bacteroidaceae; genus Bacteroides; species Bacteroides sp. 1001302B_160321_D4. The sequence continues at coordinate 28,606 of NZ_JADPLO010000056.1, forward strand.
TTTTCCCGGCATAGTCGGAATATTATTCATTATCGGACTGATAGCCTCCGCCTATTCTGCAGCGGGTTCTGCCTTGACGGCACTGACCACTTCCTTTACTGTAGATATTTTACATGCACAGAAAAAAGGAGAGGCGGCACTTAGCCAAATACGCAAACATGTACATATCGGTATGGCAGTTGTGATGGGAGCAGTCATTTTCGTATTCAATCTGCTGAACAACACCAGTGTGATTGATGCGATTTACACATTGGCCAGTTATACGTATGGCCCTATCTTAGGACTGTTCGCTTTCGGCATCTTCACCAAGAAACAAGTTTATGATAAATATATTCCGTTGGTAGCTATCGCTTCTCCTATTCTTTGCTATATCCTGCAAAGAAATTCGGAAGCATGGCTCAACGGTTACCAAATTAGTTACGAGTTGTTGATAATCAATGCCCTGTTCACATTCCTTGGACTTTGTTTGTTCATCAAAAAACAAGACAAAGAAACATCTTACACAACTCATACTACAAAACAAGAAGTAAAATAATGAAAACAACAATCAACTGTTTTCTTCCTTTCAGCCGGTTGGAAGAAACTATGCAAACAGTTAAGGAGTTACGTGCATCGACGCTGGTAGACAAAATTTATTTATTAGCATCGCCAATTACCAATGTCTGTATTCCCGGATGCGAACTCATCTCTGTAGAGAAAATGCAGTCTACACAAGCGATGCGAGCTATTGCAGAACATTCTGATAAAACATATACCTTGCTCTATACCAAATACACTGCACTAAAAATAGGCATGTTCGCTCTTGAAAGAATGGTTCAAGTAATGGAAATGACCCAAGCTGGCATGGTATATGCAGACCATTACCAACAGATAGACGGTGTGCAAAAAACAGCTCCGGTCATTGATTACCAACCCGGTAGCCTGCGTGACGACTTCAATTTCGGCTCGGTTTTACTGTTCAATGCCAACGCATTCAAGGAAGTTATAGAAAATACGGAAGAGGAATATCAATATGCAGGCTTGTATGATTTGAGACTCAAAATATCCCAAAAGAGCAAACTGGTACATATCAACGAATATCTATATACCGAAGTAGAAAGTGACAAGCGGAAAAGCGGTGAGAAGCAGTTCGATTATGTAGACCCTAAAAACCGTCAGGTACAGATCGAAATGGAACAGGCATGCACCAACCATTTGAAGGAAATTGGCGGATATCTTTATCCTATCTTCCGTCCTGTAGACTTTTCTTCCCACACTTTTGAGTATGAAGCTTCTGTCATTATACCCGTACGCAACCGTATTCGTACAGTCAAAGATGCCGTACGCTCGGCACTGAACCAGCAAACGACCTTTCCGTTCAATGTCATTGTCATCGACAATCATTCGACAGACGGGACCAGTGAAGTTCTCCGTGAACTTAGTTCGAACAAGCGCCTGATTCACGTCATTCCCGAAAGAAATGACCTCGGTATAGGCGGATGTTGGAACATAGGTATCCATCACGAGAAATGTGGAAAGTTTGCCGTCCAACTTGATAGCGATGACGTGTATAAAGACGAACATAGCCTGCAAATCATCATTGATACTTTCTATAAACAGAAATGTGCAATGGTAATCGGCACTTATATGATGACTAACTTTGATATGCAGGAAATTGCCCCCGGCATCATCGATCATAAGGAATGGACGCCCGACAACGGACGAAATAATGCATTACGTATCAACGGTCTGGGAGCTCCCCGTGCATTCTACACGCCCATTCTTCGGGAAATCAAAGTCCCGAACACAAGCTATGGAGAAGATTATGCCCTTGGATTGAAAATTTCACACGATTATCAGATAGGCAGAATATACGACGTGATTTACCTTTGTCGCCGTTGGGAAGGCAACTCGGATGCTGCACTGCCTGTTGAGAAAATCAACCAGAATAATCTATATAAAGACCGGCTTCGTACGTGGGAATTGGAACAGCGCATCCTGCAACAAAAAACGACATTAGAGAAAATTCAGCAAAGTATCGAACAGTTATTCCAAAAGCAAACTCTTTCTTGGGAACTAGCCAAAGAAAATTACCAAGCACTGGAACAGTATCGGTCACGAACAAAAAAAATATCCAAATGGTTTGGTAACAATTGTTTAAGTGCGAAACTATTCTTTAATCCGAAACGTATTCTTTCGGCTACCGCACAGACAGATACTGCCTCCATTCACTCACGGCCTTGCTTCCTCTGCCAAACAAACCGACCGCAGGAACAAGAGTTCATCAGTTACAGGAATTATCAGATACTGGTTAATCCCTATCCCATATTTAAACACCACTTTACAATTGTAGATAAGGAACACAAGTCACAATCCATAGTCGGGCGTTTTAAAGATATGATAGAATTCACCGACATTATGGAAGAATACTTCCTTTTGTATAATGGACCGGAATGTGGAGCTTCCGCTCCCGATCATGCCCATTTTCAAGCTTGCAGTAAAGAGGAAAGTATGCAGGGATCATATTACGATCACATAGATTTAATAGATAACGACAAGGTGCGAATTAGTTATGAAGATTTCCCGTACAGTTTCATCAGGATTCAGGCGAAAAATAAGAAAACAATGTCGAAAACCTTTCATCTGATTTACGACATCTTAGCTGCCAATAATAACGGAAAAGAACCAATGATGAATATTCTTGCCTGGTATGGTTTGGAACGCACCAAAGAGGATTTTAGAGAGCGCTACGAAGAAGAATTTGAATCAGTGGCCGAACACCCTTACAATTGTATTATCTTCTTACGCAGCAAACATCGTCCTGACTGCTATTACGCAAAAGGAGACGAACAAATTCTCATCAGTCCTGCTATTGCTGAAATGAACGGCATATTCCCTATAGTACGTGAAGAGGATATGGAGAAACTGACTCCTGAAAAGGTATATGATATCTATCGGGAAGTATCGATATCTAAAGAAAAGCTACAAGAAATAATAGAACGCATTAAAGCCGCCTTATGACAGAGCCTCAAATAGCAGTTGGCATTCTTTCCGGGAAAGAGATTGAATTCTCTTTCCCGGAAAAATTTAATTCTTCTGTCGGAACGGAAATTTCCGGGACACAGAAAGTTATTTATCAGGATAGGAAGATTCATTGGCAAGGGAAAGAATATAATGAATTATCTTTCACTCCCCAACAAGGTGCACATGCTTTCTTTGAACTGAAAGATGTAACCATCGGAATCAACTTCCATTGGGAACGCAAAGAAGTCCAGAAATTCAAAGGGGAATTAAAGATTATCATCGAAGGAGAACAACTAACCGCCATCAATGTGATTTCCATTGAAGAATATCTTACCAGTGTAATTTCATCCGAAATGAGCGCAACAGCTTCTTTAGAGCTACTAAAGGCTCACGCCGTCATCTCCCGAAGCTGGTTACTCGAAAAAAATAAAGAATTAAGAATGAAGAATGAAGAATTTAAAAGAACTTTGCAAAAAGACAGCGCAGCCAATTCTTCATTCTTCATTCCTAATTCTTCATTTATTAAGTGGTATGACCATGAAGCACATAGAAATTTCGATGTATGTGCCGATGATCATTGCCAGCGTTATCAGGGAATTACACGAGCCTCAACACCACAAGCCATCGAAGCAGTCTCCGCCACGCGGGGGGAAGTGCTGATGTATAAAGGAGCGATTTGTGATGCCCGTTTCTCTAAATGTTGTGGCGGAGCTTTTGAAGAGTTCCAAAATTGTTGGGAAAACGTAAAGCATCCTTATCTAATCAGACAACGGGATAGCAAGACTGAAAAACAACTTCCCGATTTGAACATAGAGGCGGAAGCTGATAAATGGATACGTACCTCACCTGTTGCTTTTTGTAATACGCAGGATAAGAAAATTCTAAGCCAAGTACTAAACAACTACGATCAGGAAACAGCAGACTTCTATCGTTGGAAAGTCAGTTATACCCAACAAGAACTTTCAACACTGATTCATCAACGTTCGGGAATTGACTTCGGACAAATTCTGGATTTAATTCCTATAGAACGGGGAACATCCGGACGTCTTGTCCGACTAAAGATTGTAGGAACCTTACAGACACTCATCATTGGAAAAGAGTTGGAAATACGCCGTACCTTATCTACTTCTCATCTGTATAGTTCCGCCTTCGTAGTAGACAAGGAATATGAGGAAAAAGGACATAAAGAGGATAAAATCCCTTCACGATTCATCCTTACCGGAGCCGGATGGGGGCATGGAGTAGGACTTTGCCAGATTGGTGCTGCCGTAATGGGAGAGCAAGGTTACAAATATGAAGAAATACTGTCTCACTATTACCCCGGCAGTACACTCGAAAAACAATATCAATAAAAAAGAATAATACCATGACAACACCCACTACAAAAAGAAATCCCTGGAGCTGGATACCCACCCTCTACTTCGCAGAAGGGCTGCCATACGTAGCGGTAATGACGATTGCTGTTATCATGTACAAGCGTTTGGGATTATCCAATACGGAAATAGCCTTATATACTTCCTGGCTCTATCTTCCCTGGACTATCAAACCGCTATGGAGTCCTTTCGTCGACCTGGTGAAAACGAAACGCGCCTGGATTATTGCCATGCAAGGTTTCATCGCTGCCGGATTTGCAGGGATAGCCTTCTTTATTCCGACGGCTCATTATGTACAGTTGACTCTTGCTTTTTTCTGGTTGTTGGCGTTCAGTTCCGCTACGCATGACATCGCTGCAGACGGTTTCTATATGCTCGGGCTCAATAATAAAGAACAATCTTTCTTTGTCGGTATTCGAAATACGTTTTATCGGCTTGCCAATATTTTCGGGCAGGGAATTCTAGTCATGCTGGCAGGATGGCTGGAAACATCACAGAACAATATTCCCTTAGCATGGAGTATTACATTCTACCTCCTTGCCGGATTATTTCTGACTCTTACTATCTATCATCGGCTTATCCTCCCCCATCCTGATTCGGACATTAAACGTCCCGGACTCACACCGGGTAAGTTGTTGGGAGATTTCCTCCTGACCTTTGTCACATTCTTTCAGAAAAAGAACCTCGGTCTCATGTTCTTTTTCCTCCTCACCTACCGGTTGGGAGAATCACAGTTAGCCAAAATAGCTTCTCCTTTCCTGCTCGACACGACCGATAAAGGTGGACTGGGTTTATCCACAGCAACTGTCGGAATGATCTACGGCACGATAGGTGTCATAGCTTTATTGCTCGGTGGAATCATTAGTGGTTTCCTCGTTTCCCGTGACGGATTCAAGAAATGGATATTACCCATGGCATTAGCCATCAACATTCCCGATCTATTATATGTATGGATGGCTGCCGCCACCCCGGACAATCCTATATTTATAGCCATTTGTGTAGCGATCGAACAGTTGGGGTATGGTTTCGGTTTTACCGCTTATATGCTATATCTGATTTATATAGCAGAAGGTGAACACAAAACGGCGCACTATGCTATCGGAACCGGATTTATGGCACTAGGCATGATGATTCCCGGTATGCCTGCCGGATGGATACAGGAACATCTCGGATACACAAACTTCTTTATCTGGGTTTGTATTTGTACCCTACCCGGTATCGTCGCCTCATTAATGATTCGCAACCGACTGGAGGATTCTTTCGGAAAGAAACAATAAAAAACTCAAAGATATGATACTCATTGCAGATAGTGGTTCTACAAAAACCGACTGGTGCATCGTTTTCAACGACACCCCAATCAAACGAATGGGAACGAAGGGAATTAATCCCTTCTTCCAATCAGAAGAAGAAATTCAACAAGAGCTGACACATTCCCTTCTGCCACAACTACCGGAAGGAACGATCAACTCCGTCTTTTTTTATGGTGCAGGCTGCACTCCCGAAAAGGCTCCCGTCCTCCGGCGGGCCATCGCCGACAGCCTGCCTGTCATCGGAAATATCAAAGCCAACTCGGATATGCTTGCCGCTGCCCGCGGACTATGCGGACATGAAGCAGGGATTGCCTGCATCCTCGGCACAGGTTCCAATTCCTGTTTCTACAACGGTGAAGAGATTGTCAACAACATCTCCCCTCTTGGATTCATCCTGGGAGATGAAGGAAGCGGCGCAGTCTTAGGAAAACTACTGGTAGGCGATGTACTGAAAAACCAGCTTCCACCCGCCATCAAAGAAGCTTTCTTAAAACAGTTCGACCTGACGGCCCCCGAAATCATCGACCGCGTTTACCGCCAACCCTTTCCGAACCGTTTTCTGGCTAGTCTCTCCCCTTTCCTTGCACAGCACTTGGAAGAACCGGCTATCCGTTCACTAGTACTCAACAGCTTTATCGCTTTTCTCCGCAGAAACGTGATGCAATATGATTATAAGCAATATCCAGTACATTTTATTGGTTCCGTAGCTCACTGTTACAAGGAGATTTTGCAGGAGGCTGCGCAAACAACAGGTATTCAGATCGGTAAGATTCTTCAAAGTCCGATGGAAGGGCTGATTCAATACCATCAACAATAATTCTTTTACCTATTGTAATTTATAACCAGTAATTATAAAAATGCAGATAACCGAACAACCGTCCTTTTACGATCATCTGGAAAAGAAATCTGTGCGAGAGATCTTAGAAGATATCAACCAGGAAGATCAGAAAGTAGCGTTAGCCGTACAAAAGGCTATTCCACAAATTGAAGAGCTTGTCAATCAGATTGTACCCCGCATGAAACAAGGCGGACGCATCTTTTATATGGGGGCCGGCACAAGCGGTCGCCTGGGAGTATTGGATGCTTCCGAAATCCCTCCTACTTTCGGAATGTCTCCCAACTGGATTATCGGACTGATTGCAGGAGGCGATACAGCCCTGCGCAATCCGGTAGAAGGAGCCGAAGATGATGAAAATCGAGGTTGGGAAGAACTCGTCGAACACCAGATCAACGAAAAAGACACCGTTATCGGCATTGCCGCTTCCGGCACTACCCCGTACGTAATCGGTGCTTTACGGGAAGCCCGTAAACACGGTGTCCTGACAGGTTGTATCACCAGTAATCCCGATTCTCCAATGGCAGCAGAAGCGGATGTCGCCATCGAAATGATTGTAGGGCCGGAATATGTGATAGGCAGTTCCCGGATGAAATCAGGCACCGGACAGAAAATGATTCTGAATATGATTAGTACGTCGGTGATGATTCAACTTGGACGGGTGAAAGGAAATAAGATGGTAAATATGCAGCTTAGTAATCATAAACTGGTAGAAAGAGGCACCAGGATGATTATGGAGGAACTAGGATTAAATCATGACCATGCACAAAAATTGTTACTGTTACATGGTTCGGTTAAGAATGCAATTGACGCTTACCGATATTCTCAAGATCATTAAAATCTCTACTTACTCTTGTTTAACCAACTTATATTATACGCATCACATACCAATCTTATTAATACGGAATATGACACATTAACCATCATTATTCATCCGACAGCCTCATAGATACAATACAAAAAGATTTTGAAACAAAATCAAAAACATTTATTGAACAAACCGGTTTGTTCACACTTCTTCATTTTATCTCCGAAGAAAAAACTTCAAGAAAAAGCAAATTGGTATCAACAGTATAAATAATTGAAACATACCCAAAGCCCGTTCTTATCAATACCAACTATCTTTGCATCGTGTCACAGTACAGACAAAAAATAAACCATTTTTGGAATTAAAGACACAAAGAAGATAATTTCATTAAATATAGTATTTATGAAGAAGGATATTTGCATCATTTTGAGCCTGCTGTTATATACTTTTCAATTACCAATTATCTACAAAGTAGAATATCCGGTTACAGTGAAACGTAAGATCAATGATTAACAACAAATTATTAAATATTGAAACCATGAAAAGATTATTTCTATTCTTCTACCTCTCTGTTATGAGTATAGCAGCATTTGCCGCTGAACAATTCGTAGTATTCACACCGACCGATAATCATTTTCCGTTGATATCCCAAGGAGTTCCTTGTCCGGTATATGTGGACCCTTCCGAAAACAAAGGGGTATTGATAGCTGTCGACAATCTCAGGCAAGACATCCTACAAATATGCGGAACGAAGCCCGAGTCGCTGACAAGCGCAAAAGCCAAGCGATGTGTCATTGTAGGTACCTATAATACTCCTTTTGTAAAAAAACTGATAGCTGCAAACAAAATAGATAAAAAAGAGCTGGAAGGGAAAAATGAGAAATATATCCTGCAAGTTGTCACTAATCCCTGTGAAGGAGTAGATGAAGCAGTGGTTATCATCGGCAGCGACAGACGCGGTACGATCTATGGTATCTATGAACTTTCCGAACAAATGGGGGTATCTCCCTGGTATTGGTGGGCAGACGTCCCTATCCGAAAGCAACAGAATGTATATGTAAAGCCGGGACAGTATACAGACGGAGAACCTGCGGTGACCTACCGCGGTATCTTCCTGAATGATGAAGCGCCCTGTCTGACTGGTTGGGTAAAACAAACCTACGGCACAAACTACGGTGACCACCGTTTTTATACACAAGTTTACGAACTGATATTACGCCTGAAAGGTAATTTTCTTTGGCCTGCCATGTGGAGTTGGGCTTTCTATGCAGACGACCCGGAGAATAGTAAGACTGCTGATGAAATGGGAGTCATTATCGGCACGTCCCACCACGAACCGATGGCACGCAACCATCAGGAATGGTCACGCAAGCGCAAAGAATATGGTGCATGGGATTATACAACTAACAAAAAAGTGATCGATCAGTTTTTCCGTGAAGGTATCGAACGGATGCAGGGCACAGAAGATATCGTAACCATCGGTATGCGCGGAGACGGTGACGCAGCCATGAGCGAAAACACCAACGTGAAACTACTGGAAGACATAGTAAAGAACCAACGCAGAATTATTGAAAAGGTGACTAAACGTCCTGCCAAAGAAACCCCGCAAGTCTGGGCACTATACAAAGAAGTACTGGATTACTATGATAAAGGTATGCGTGTGCCCGATGATGTTATCATGCTATTATGTGATGACAATTGGGGCAATGTATGCCGTCTGCCAAATGCCAAGGAACGTAAGCATCCGGGCGGTTGGGGCATGTATTACCATGTAGACTACGTAGGTGCTCCGAGAAACTCCAAATGGCTGAACGTAACCCCTATACAAAATATGTGGGAGCAACTTCAACTCACATACGATTACGGAGTAGAAAAGCTGTGGATACTGAATGTAGGCGATTTGAAACCAATGGAATATCCGATCACGCTCTTCATGGATATGGCATGGAATCCCAAGCAATTCAACGTCTCCAACTTGCTGGACCATCCCCGTCGTTTCTGCGCACAGCAGTTTGGCGAAGATCAAGCGGATGAAGCTATGCGAATCTTAAACCTGTACAGCAAATATAACGGTCGCGTAACGGGAGAAATGCTCGACCGGAATACTTATAACCTGGAGACCGGCGAATGGAAACAAGTATCTGATGAATATCTGAAACTGGAAGCGGAAGCTTTGAGACAATACATATCATTGAAATCAGAATATAAAGATGCCTACAAGCAATTAATCCTCTTCCCTGTTCAAGCCATGGCAAACCTGTACGAGATGTATTATGCACAAGCCATGAACCATAAATTGTACAAAGAAAACAATCCGCAAACTAACGAATGGGCAGATAAAGTGGAACAGGCTTTTGCACGGGATAAAGCATTGAGTGACGATTATAACAATGTTATGTCCGGCGGTAAATGGAAGAACATGATGATTCAGAAACATATCGGTTATACCTCATGGAATGATAATTTCCCCGCTGATACACTACCACAAACCTACCGAATCAAGCATCCGGAAAAGGCTGTCGGCGGATACGTCTTCACCGGACAAGACGGATATGTAGCTATGGAAGCCGAACACTATTACAGCACTAAAGCAGCACCAAGTACGGAATGGACAGTGATCCCCTACATGGGACGAACCCTTAGCGGCATGGCTCTGATGCCTTATACCCAGCCGACCGACGGAGCTTCTATCTCCTACAAAATAAAATTGCCTAAAGGAGTCGACAAAGTGACTGTTCACGTGATAGTGAAATCGACTCTTGCTTTCCACGACCGGAAAGGACATGAGTACAGTATCGGATTCGAAGGGGCGAAGGAACAGACTATCAATTTCAATCAGAATTTGAATGAACTTCCCGAAAATGTGTATAGCATATACTATCCGACAGTTGCAAGACGTATCGTCGAGAAAAAGGTCAAACTGAATGTGCCGAATACATCAGACGGCATGCAGACACTAATTTTCAAACCTCTTGATCCGGGCATCGTGCTGGAAAAGTTGGTTGTAGACTACGGAGGCTACAAGAAATCTTATCTGTTTATGAATGAATCGAAAAGCAAGAGAGATAATAGATAAAAAGATCCATGTAGAAACAAGTCAATTACTACACACTGATTATATTTACATATAAATTTTGCAGTTCTTATTGTCAGCCGTCATTCCTATTCATTAGATAAATGATTTTCAATCCATTAGATGCTGACAATAAGCCCTGACAATAGGCTGACAATAACATTTTATAAGTTTTATTGTCAGCCTATTATTTTATGATTTTGCTCTCCCATATCTCCTATCCAGCTTTACTTACTTTTCAAGAAAAGCCTCCATTAAACATCCGTCATACAACCGGCATACTTATATCATTCAATAACTATTGTTCGATCAGGATACCGGTATACTTAATTCTTCACGGCCGTGGTAGCTTCTTCCCACAGCCGTGAAGAGTTCCTACCACGGCCGTGGGAAGATCTTGTCACGGCCGTGGGAAATTAATGATACCGGTACTTTAATGGAACGATACCGGCATCCCAACGCAACTATACCAGCTTCTCTTTTTATACCTCCCACTTAATCAGCCTGCAAATAAGCTATATGACAAGAGGGCAAGGCTGATAATAAATCAAAAAGAAACCGGCAGTTATTATTTTATCATTTGGAACATACAACATATATATTAGTAACATAAATATGGAAAGAAGTTACTTCCAAGGTAGATTTCAGAAACAGTTTTTTGCCTTTTGTATTGGTAAATGAGCTACCTTTGCTACAAATCCATACAATATGAACAGAAACACTTTTTTTGTATTATTCCTATTAATAAGCAACCTTGTTTCAGGACAGGACCTGAAACTGTGGTATAGTCAACCTGCACAAAATTGGTCGGAAGCTCTCCCTATTGGCAACTCCCGTCTTGGAGCCATGGTATATGGCGGAATCGAACGCGAAGAACTACAACTCAACGAAGAAACATTTTGGGCAGGTTCTCCATACAATAATAATAACCCGAATGCCGTACATGTGCTACCGATTGTACGCAAACTGATTTTTGAAGGGAGAAACAAGGAAGCGCAAAGACTCATTGACGCCAACTTCTTAACCCAGCAACACGGAATGAGCTATCTGACATTAGGTAGTCTTTACCTGGAATTTCCGGAACACCAAAACGCATCCGGCTTTTACCGCGATCTGAATCTGGAGAATGCAACGACAACTACCCGTTATCAAGTGGATGACGTCACTTATACCCGCACCACTTTTGCTTCATTTACTGATAATGTCATTATTATGCATATCAAAGCAAGTAAAGCAAACGCACTGAACTTTACTATTGCATATAACTGCCCTCTAGTACATAAGGTGAATGTTCAGAATGATCAGCTGACCGTCACCTGTCAAGGGAAGGAGCAGGAAGGTTTGAAAGCCGCACTACGGGCAGAATGTCAAATCCAGGTAAAAACGCATGGCACTCTCCGCCCGGCAGGAAATACGCTCCAAATTAATGAAGGAACAGAAGCCACCCTTTATATATCGGCAGCAACCAACTACGTAAACTACCAGGATGTCAGCGCCGATGAATCCCGACGGACCAGCGAATATCTGAAAAGAGCAATGCAAATACCTTACGAAAAAGCTCTCAAAAGCCATATCGCTTATTATAAAAAACAATTTGACCGTGTACGCCTTACATTACCGACAGGCAAAACTTCCCAACTGGAGACTCCCAAACGAATTGAAAACTTCGGAAATGGGGAAGACATGGCAATGGCAGCTCTACTTTTCCATTATGGACGTTATTTACTGATTTCTTCTTCGCAACCGGGTGGACAACCGGCTAATCTGCAAGGAATATGGAATAACAGCACACATGCACCTTGGGATAGTAAATACACCATCAACATTAATACAGAAATGAACTATTGGCCGGCAGAAGTCACTAATTTAAGTGAAACACATAGTCCGCTATTCTCTATGTTGAAAGATTTATCCGTCACAGGAGCAGAAACAGCCCGAACCATGTATGATTGTAGGGGATGGATGGCGCATCATAATACTGATTTATGGCGAATTTGCGGAGTTGTAGACTTTGCTGCAGCCGGCATGTGGCCTAGTGGGGGAGCCTGGTTAGCACAACATATCTGGCAACATTACCTCTTTACAGGAAATAAAGAGTTCCTGAAAGAGTACTATCCCATCCTGAAAGGAACAGCGCAGTTCTACATGGATTTCTTGGTAGAACATCCAGTGTATAAATGGTTGGTAGTGTCGCCTTCTGTGTCGCCGGAACACGGACCTATCACGGCCGGTTGCACCATGGACAATCAGATTGCTTTCGATGCGCTGTATAATACCTTATTGGCTTCATACATCGCAGGCGAAGCCCCCTCTTTCCAAGATTCTCTCAAACAAACACTAGAGAAGTTGCCACCTATGCAAATAGGAAAACATAACCAACTACAAGAATGGCTGGAAGATGTTGACAATCCCAAGGACGAGCACCGTCATATTTCACATTTGTACGGGCTATATCCGAGTAATCAAATTTCTCCATACTCGAATCCCGAGTTATTCCAGGCAGCAAGAAACACATTGCTTCAACGCGGTGATAAGGCTACCGGTTGGAGTATCGGCTGGAAAGTCAATTTCTGGGCACGTATGCTGGATGGAAACCATGCCTTCCAAATTATCAAAAATATGATTCAACTATTGCCCAACGATCACTTGGCTAAAGAATATCCGAACGGGCGTACCTATCCCAATATGCTGGATGCCCATCCGCCTTTCCAGATTGACGGTAATTTCGGTTATACAGCCGGAGTAGCGGAAATGTTGCTCCAAAGTCATGACGGTGCCGTACATTTATTGCCAGCATTGCCTGATGCATGGGAAGAAGGAAGTGTGAAGGGGCTGGTGGCACGTGGAAACTTTACTGTCGATATGGAGTGGAAAAACAATGTGTTAAATAAAGCGATCATCCGATCGAATATAGGCGGTACGCTCCGCATCCGGTCTTATGTCCCACTGAAAGGGAAAGGCTTAAAACAAGTAAACGGGAAAGAGTGCTCAAATAGATTATTCGCCACCACTCCTATCAAACGACCTCTTGTAGCCAAAGGGGTAAGTGCGCAATCTCCCAAACTGCAGAAGGTTTATGAATATGACATTGAAACAAAGCCCGGTAAAACCTATATTGTAAGTACAACCGAAGGAAAACAATAATACATAACGAGAGGTAAATCTTTTCTCATGTTACATTATTTACAAACGATGTTACAACATCCGATTGTACTCCCGGAGCCTAATGAAAATATTCATCTTTTATTAGGTTATATGTAGGTTTTTAGTTTTCTTTGTACTACCAACAACGATCTATTGACTATGAGAAATGTATTGACTTTTCTATTATTATTGTTTTCTTTGTTATGCAACGGGCAATCTCCTAAGTTATTCACTACTGACAAAGAGCTCTCCAGTAGTCTGATTAATCAAATATATCAAGACCGGAACGGCTTCATTTGGATTGCAACAGAAGATGGTCTGAACCGTTATGACGGTGCTAAATTTACCATATACAAACATGAGCCCAATAACGAACATTCGTTAGCCCACAATTTTGTTCGTACTGTTTTTGAAGACAGCAAAGGTCATTTGCTTATCGGCACATATATAGGAATTCAAATGTATGATCCGGCCACGGACAATTTTACTCCACTTGCCAAATTGGAAGATACCGGAGAAACGCTTGAAAGCAACATTAATTCTTTCATCGAGCGAAAAAACGGAGAGATATGGGTATCCGGAAATGTGTTGTGCAAGCTGGACATCAAAGACCATCTGTTGACTGTCCGGAAAGTCGATATTGCAGTCACTTCACCCGGAAGCCTGTTTGAAGATAAAAAACAAAATGTATGGATGGCAAAAGGGGAAGAAGGAGTATATCAACTCACTCCCGACAATCAGCTTACGTTACACTTGTCTAAAGACAACGGATACGTCAAAAGTATATGTGAGGATCAACGAGGCAACATCTATGTAGGAAGTATACGAAAAGGACTATTCATTTACGATAAAGAACGTAAAACCTTTGTTCCAATCGATTTGAAAGAGAAAGGCGAACTTCCTGTTTGTTTCCTTTATTCCGGGATACCCAATGAATTGTATATCGGCACTGACGGCAAGGGAGTAGTCATTTATAATATCCGAACACACGAAATCTCCGAATACAAGTTTGACAATAATTATTTCGATTCGGGGAACTCGAAAATACACTCCATCCTAAAGGACAATTCGGGTAACTTATGGTTAGCAGTTTACCAGAAAGGAGTTATATTAATCCCAGCCCGCACCAACAGCTTTAAGTATATCGGACATAAATCAACAGATAAAAATTGCATAGGATCCTGTTGCATTACTTCGTTCTGCAAAGATAATAACGGGACTCTATGGGTGGGAACGGATAACGACGGTATTTATGCCCTTACAGAAAAATTGGAGCCGGCAAAACATTTCTCACACACCACCCATCCTCATTCAGTTCCCTCAACTGTTATTAAATTGTATGAAGACTCCGAACACAATATGTGGATTGGCTCCTTTATCAACGGTATGGGAAAACTGAACAAACAGACAGGATTATGCGATTACCAGTACAAACTGGTAGATAAGAACAACAACTATATACAACGTGTATATGATTTCGCAGAAGATAAAAACAAGCGTCTCTGGATTGCGACAATGGGATTCGGTTTGTTCTACTATGACCTGAAAACGAAAGAATTTACATCCGTACAATCTCAGACATCTCTAATCAACGAATGGATAGGTTGCCTGCACTATTCCGATGATAATAAACTGTATGTCGGAACTTATGACGGCGTCAACTGTATAGACCTTGACAGTCCTGATTTTCAAAGTCATAAGATACTCTCACAAAATGTTATTTATTCAATCTTTGAAGATGACGAAGGAGTTGTCTGGTTGGGCAGTTCCGAAGGATTATCCGGTTGGAATAAAAATACGAAAGAACTAACCACTTATACTACTGCAGACGGATTGCCCAGTAATACAATATATGCCATACAAGGAGATGGAAAAGATTTTCTTTGGATAAGCACCAATGCCGGAATTTCCCAATTCCAAAAGAAAAACGACAAATTTATCAATTATTATGTCAGCGACGGATTACAGGGAAATGAGTTCTACAAGAATGCCTCCTTCAAAGATAAACAAGGTATTATCTGGTTTGGCGGAATGAATGGTATCACCTATTTCAATCCGCAAGACATTATCAATCCGGCAAAAACATGGAATATCCGGATTACCGACTTTTTCCTGCATAACAATCCGGTTAGAAAAGGAATGAAATCCGGTATTCACAATATTATCAACTGCCCTGTATTCAACGCTAAAGAGTTTTATCTATCCCATAAAGACAATGTGTTCAGTATCGAGTTTGCCACTCTGGAATTAAATGCCCCCGAACACATCAACTACCTTTATTCTATCAACGATGAAAAATGGATTAGTTTGCCCAAAGGTGTAAACCGTATCTCATTCAGCAATCTGAAACCCGGTACCTATAACTTTAAAATCAGAGCAAAAGACAACACTGTGTATTCAAATATAAAAGAAATTACCATCTTTATATCTCCTGCATGGTATGCTTCATGGTGGGCCAAAGTTATCTACTCCTTATTATTACTGACCATTATATTTATCATTATTCTTCAGATCAGACATCGGTACAGAATGCATCAGGAAATGCTGCAACATATCCATGCCGAACAAATCAATGAAGCAAAATTGCAGTTCTTTATCAACATCTCTCATGAAATACGCACTCCGATGTCTCTAATCATCAGCCCTCTACAGAAACTGATTAAGAATGAGGAGAACAATGAACGCCTGAAAATATATCATATTATCTACAGAAATGCGGAACGTATTCTGAATCTTGTCAATCAACTAATGGATATTCGGAAAATTGATAAAGGACAAATGTTCCTGATGTTCCGGGAGACCAATATTATTCCTTTTATAGAAGATTTATGTACAACTTTCGGTCAACAGGCAAATACAAAAAATATCCAACTACAACTTCACAGTACGCTCCGGGAACTGAATGTATGGGTAGACACAGGTAATTTTGATAAGATTATCCTGAATATTCTGTCTAATGCCTTCAAGTTTACTCCTGAAAAAGGAAACATAGATATTACCATCCGTACGGGAGAAGATAATACACTGCCCGATCCCTTGAAACAATATGCCGAAATAATTATCGCGGATACCGGAACAGGCATCGATGAACAGGAAAAAGAACATATCTTCGAACGTTTCTATCAGATCCGTAACAGCCAACAGAATCCGAAAGGCGGAACAGGAATAGGATTACATCTTACTCGTTCATTAGTGGAATTACATCATGGAATTATCTATGTAGAAAATAATAAAGAACAACCGGGTTGCCGTTTTATTATCCGGCTGCCGTTGGGTAACAAGCATCTACGACCTGAAGAAGTTGACAACAATGAGCAAAAGGTAACAGTAACCATACCAACTGTTCCTGTCATCTCTCCCATTATAGAAAATGAGGAAGAAAAGAAAGTCAGGGTAAAAACTAAATATCGCGTATTAGTTGTAGAAGACGACGAAGAAATCCGAAATTATATAGCGAAGGAGTTTGGGGACAAATTTCATATCATGGAAAGCCGTAATGGTAAAGAAGCATTAGAGCAAATATTTAAAAAGACTCCGGATTTAGTCATTAGTGACATCATGATGCCCGAAATGGACGGACTTACCTTATGCCGGAAGATCAAGCAGAATGTAAATCTCAACCATATCCCAGTCATTTTGCTTACCGCGAAAACGAGGGAAGAAGACAACCTTGAAGGTCTGAATACAGGAGCCGACGCCTATATCATGAAGCCATTCAATATCGAAATTCTGCAAAAGACGGTAGAAAATCTGATTAATACACGGCAGCAGTTACGCAAAGTATTTACAGGCCAGCAAAATCTGGAGAACAAGGTTCAGAAACTGGAAGTGAAATCACCCGATGAGAAATTGATGGAACGTATTATGAAAGTGATCAATGAAAACATCGGTAACCCTAACTTGACAATAGAGACAATCACCACCGAAGTAGGTATCAGCCGCGTACATCTTCACAGGAAACTCAAGGAGCTCACCAACCAGACAACCCGTGACTTTATACGTAATATACGTTTAAAAGAAGCCGCTCGTTTATTGTCCGAAAAACAGCATACCATATCCGAGATAGCCATGTTAACAGGATTCACTGATCCTAATAATTTCTCGACAACATTCAAAGAATTGTATGGAATGCCGCCTTCAATGTATATGAAAGAGCAGTTGGGGAAGAAAGAATAATCTTCAAGAATTATAGTTACCTAGGGATATTCCTAAAATAATAAAATTTAAGGCAACTAATTCATTGCGAGTTAGTTGCCTTTTTTGTATCTTTAAGC
>NZ_JADPLO010000057.1:0-46048 GCF_015667765.1 Bacteroides sp. 1001302B_160321_D4
ATAAACAAGTACCAGTAGTACAAAAAACAGAACCTTTAAAGTCATTATTTTTAACGATGGCCGTTTTACATTATTCATGTAGAATTGCATCGTCTTACGACATCGCTCCAGAAAGGAGGTGTTCCAGCCGCACCTTCCGGTACGGCTACCTTGTTACGACTTAGCCCCAATTACCAGTTTTACCCTAGGACGCTCCTTGCGGTTACGTACTTCAGGTACCCCCGGCTTTCATGGCTTGACGGGCGGTGTGTACAAGGCCCGGGAACGTATTCACCGCGCCATGGCTGATGCGCGATTACTAGCGAATCCAGCTTCACGAAGTCGGGTTGCAGACTTCGATCCGAACTGAGAGAGGTTTTTGGGATTAGCATCCTGTCGCCAGGTAGCTGCCTTCTGTACCCCCCATTGTAACACGTGTGTAGCCCCGGACGTAAGGGCCGTGCTGATTTGACGTCATCCCCACCTTCCTCACATCTTACGACGGCAGTCTCTCTAGAGTCCTCAGCATCACCTGTTAGTAACTAAAGATAAGGGTTGCGCTCGTTATGGCACTTAAGCCGACACCTCACGGCACGAGCTGACGACAACCATGCAGCACCTTCACATTTGCCTTGCGGCTAACCTGTTTCCAGATTATTCAAATGCAATTTAAGCCCGGGTAAGGTTCCTCGCGTATCATCGAATTAAACCACATGTTCCTCCGCTTGTGCGGGCCCCCGTCAATTCCTTTGAGTTTCACCGTTGCCGGCGTACTCCCCAGGTGGAATACTTAATGCTTTCGCTTGGCCGCTTACTGTATATCGCAAACAGCGAGTATTCATCGTTTACTGTGTGGACTACCAGGGTATCTAATCCTGTTTGATACCCACACTTTCGAGCATCAGTGTCAGTTGCAGTCTAGTGAGCTGCCTTCGCAATCGGAGTTCTTCGTGATATCTAAGCATTTCACCGCTACACCACGAATTCCGCCCACCTCTACTGTACTCAAGACTGCCAGTTTCAACTGCAATTTTACGGTTGAGCCGCAAACTTTCACAACTGACTTAACAATCCACCTACGCTCCCTTTAAACCCAATAAATCCGGATAACGCTCGGATCCTCCGTATTACCGCGGCTGCTGGCACGGAGTTAGCCGATCCTTATTCATATGGTACATACAAAATTCCACACGTGGAAAACTTTATTCCCATATAAAAGAAGTTTACAACCCATAGGGCAGTCATCCTTCACGCTACTTGGCTGGTTCAGACTCTCGTCCATTGACCAATATTCCTCACTGCTGCCTCCCGTAGGAGTTTGGACCGTGTCTCAGTTCCAATGTGGGGGACCTTCCTCTCAGAACCCCTATCCATCGTTGTCTTGGTGGGCCGTTACCCCGCCAACAAACTAATGGAACGCATCCCCATCGATAACCGAAATTCTTTAATAGTAAAACCATGCGGTTTTAATATACTATCGGATATTAATCTTTCTTTCGAAAGGCTATCCCCGAGTTATCGGCAGGTTGGATACGTGTTACTCACCCGTGCGCCGGTCGCCATCTTTAGTTTGCAAGCAAACTAAAATGCTGCCCCTCGACTTGCATGTGTTAAGCCTGTAGCTAGCGTTCATCCTGAGCCAGGATCAAACTCTTCATTGTAAAAGTATCTTTTTCATCTATTAAGATGTTTTTTGCTCTGTTCAGGATGCCGTAAATTTATTGACCTTATTCAAATACCTATTTTCTTCAAACGTATTGCTGCTCTCTCGGACAAGTATTGACGGTTCTATTTTTTTACTTGTACTACTTGTATTGTTTATCAATATTTCAAAGAACTTGCTGCTTTCGTTTCAAAAGCGGGTGCAAAGGTAAAGGCTTTATTTTTAACCACCAAACTTTTTCGGAAGTTTTTTTTATTTTTTTTCTTTTTACTCATTTCTCAGACTCTCTATGCGAAAGGGAAAGAATGTATAAAAGAAAAACAAAGGCCGTTTTCTTTGCGAATCGGACTGCAAAGATAAGAACTTTATTTATTATACTCCAAAACTTTTCGGAAGTTTTTTGTTCTTTTCTTTAAGCGCAATTTCGCTTTTTCACTATGTCAATTCTGCAAGGCTTTCTTCTCTTGGAAAGCGGATGCAAAAGTACACCCTTTTAGTATACAATCCAAATATATTAAACTCTTTTTTCTAAGTTTTTTTGAAAGAATCTGCTAAAGTGCTGAAGGATAATGATGTTGTAGAACATGATTTTTTATCATGAGTGGATTGGCGGCGGAAACGGTACACATGAGACACATTATTATATCACACGCGGGCGCGTAGGTGCACGCAAGAGAGAAAAAGATGCAGAAGAAAGAAATAACAAAATTACAGTCGAATTACAGCTGAGAAAAAGACAACAGGAAGAAAGAGACAAGAAGATGATATAGAAGGAAAACAAGAAAAAGAACGAAATGTAAAAAGAATACTAGGGATATACCACAAAGGGACATTACAAAAGGAGATTATTAAAGGGGTGGATTAAAGAGGATTATTAAAGAGGATGGATTAATTGGAATGGTTAATTGGGCATGACTAATAGAGTAATTAACAGGATATATAGAAAAATATTATAAAAGCAAGAGAATTTATTGTCAACCGTTAGAATACTTGTTCTAAGCAGTCTAACGGTTGACTATTCCATATAGATATGCCGGATAAATACTGAGTATACCGATCAGACTCTATATACAAAATCAGAATATCATTCTTTTTTAGGATTCTCGATCCGCAGGCTGACAAGTTCAACCCACTTCTTTATGCCCAAATCAAAGCCGCCTTTTTCTAATAGATGAAGAGCGCCCGCATAATGAAGGTAAATCCGGAAAAACCAGACGTGCCGCTTAACAAAAACGATGCGTTTCAAAAAGTACAAAAACGACGCGTACAAGAAAAACGGTGAGCGCGGTCCTATTCAGCATGATCAAAGCCCACCGTTTTTCTTTCACTTGAACCCTCTTTAAATGGCTTTAAAATATCATTTAAAAGCCATTGCAGATTCAAAATAATTTCCTATCTTTATGCAATTGTTAGGCTGCTATACCTGACACCTCATCCGGCTTCGTGTACAGCATCATGTCTGTATATTTAGCTTGATAGTTTACGCTTGCACTAAACTCCACTTTCCTGCATTCCTTGAATGGGCTGCCGACAAATGGGTTTCGGTCCATCCAGTCGCACAGTTCTAAAATGGAGGACTTGTTCGAGGTGAAGTACACGAACGAATGCCCTTTCAGAACGGTTAGTACATCCAGATAGTCAGCCAGACGCCAGAACATCTTGTAAGTACCCACCTCGGTGGAGAGGTACGGCGGATCAACCAGGAACACCACACCCGGAACATCTTTGTAACGTTTGAATACTTCCTTGTAGTCTTCGCTGGTTATAGTCAGTCCTTCCAGATAATCCTTTGCTTCGGGATAGTCTGTCTGCCGAATCCTATTGTAGATGGCTTCTTTCTTCATTCCTTCCAAACTGGTCACATATTTCATGGCGAACAACAAGGATGCGGAAACCGTGATATAATCCACGTAACCGTGCTCTTTTTCTTCCCTCTCAATACGAGCAAACATTTTATCGCGAACCTCCCCGGTTATACGTTTGTTTCTGGGTTCCCCTTCAGCTATCCGACGCAAATCGGATAACAGCACATTGGTGGCCGGGATATTTACAAGTCGGCAGCGGTAGTTGTCGAAGTCATTATACACAACGGTGGCATCAGGCCTGACACATTTGGTAATATGTGACAGCAGGCCCGAGCCGCCAAACAAGTCCACAAACACGGTGCTGTCCGGGAACTGTCCCAGCACCTTGATAAATTCCCTCGCAAACATGCGTTTCTGCCCCACGAAAGGAAGCGGGGCGGACAAATACATCTTTCTCATTTCATTCTGCTTTAAAACGGCCGCAAAGGTCCCCAGAATAAACGAAAAACAGCGGGAAACATGAACTGTTCCCGCTGCAAGACATATACAGCAAACTACACGTTCAACCCGAAGCGGACCGTCTCGTCACCGGCGATCAGCGCACGGGTGCCCGGGATATTATTCTCGTAGATATGTACATTGCCCAGATAGAGAGTGATCGACTTCAAGGGAAGTTCTATCTGCCGCGCCATCAGGTACAGGTGGTAAATATCGGAAGGTAGCCCGAGGTTTGCGTCACTGCTGCGCTGGTAGGCGGACAGAACCAGTTCACCGCCATCTAACTGGAACTGTACCAGACTCAAACAGGGTGCCTGGTTGCTCTCGGCACCGGTTTCGCCCAGAAAAAGCACGTAGTTCTTGCTGTTGCGCCTCTCCCGGTTAATTTTCGCTATCAACGGAGGCAGCTTCTCGAAATAGGTCGGGTAACTGTTCACCAGGATGGAGCCGCAATAGTCCCACCAGTTGATGCCGGCCTCCCGGTACTTCTCCACGTTGCGCTCACCCTGCATAAATAACTGCAACTCGCTGCGGAGCTTCTTGCGGGCGATATTATGCCCCTCGAATATGTCAAGCAGGTCCGCCGGTGTCAGTGACAGCTGCTCGTTCAGAAGGTATTGTATATTTCCCTTCTTGTTGGTCTGTGTTTTTCCCGTGGCAAGAATCTTGTCCAGAATACGGTAATACTTGTTCATAGCCATTTCCTCCTTCTAAATTTGAAACACCCTAAAGATAAGGGGAAACGGCACTCCCTACGACATAAAACAACCCGTTCACACTGCAAGCGTCTTGCAGTCGCTCTGGAATCGTTTCACCAAGGCATAAACCTTGCGTTCGCTCACCGAATACTTTTCGGACAATACGGCCACAGCATACGAGACTTTTTCACCTTGATCGAGTAGGCGGGTATAGTCCGCGTACAGGTCGATATACCGGGCATCTTCCAGACGGATGCCGGCCGCCTGAAGCCTTTTCAACAGCTCCCGGTTAAAGTTTAATATCTCAATCACTTTCATACAACAAAAAAATTATATCTTTGCATCGCCAATCATTTTTTAGACAACAAAAAAAACGTCAAACCGTGACAGAGGGTATTTGCCCCCGGTCGCGCGGTTTGGCGTTTCATGTTTATAAAAGTGATTGGCGTTACTTTTTAACAGGCCGGGGGCTTTTTTCTTATCCTCCCCCGAAGGATTTATTCCACCCGGTACTTCTCCGGATCAAAAGCGTCTTTCTTCCTCCAGCCGTCAGACAGCGTGTCCTGAACATGCTTCATGGCTTTCGTGTAGAAATCGGTCAGTTCCTCCAGTGTGACGAACTCCCGATATTGGGGAACCTCATCCGTACCGAACTTGAATGTCACGGGAAGCGTAGCACCACCAGTCTGTACGGCCAGATCATACGCTGCCTTATAATTGAACTGGTTTTCACTTGACAGCCATACCGGCATACCTTCATAGAGAAAACCGGAAAGTATCTCACGGTCAATTTGCTCATTACACCAGTCTGTAATGACGGACTTTATAGTATCCATGTGAGGTCTGCCGACAAAGCCTTCCTCCATGTAGGAGGCGGCTCCGTCCTCACGTTCCTGCACATCCCAGCGGATGCGCCATCTGTTGCGTGCCGGGCTCACGCACTCGATCAGTTTTATCCCGGATGTTCCTTCTACCCGTTTCATGTAAATATGTATTTAGTTCGACCCTTGCCGAAGGTTTCCGTCTTGATGGTGGTCTCGAACGGGAAGCCGTCGGGCATATCCTTCACTTGCAAGAGGATGTTCTTCATCTCCTCGCTGTTGGTAAAGAACTTTTTCGGTTCACCGTTCATCTCAATGGCCACGATACAGCGGTCCTCGCCCTGTTCGGTCTTGATGCCCGTCTCGAAGTCCTTCACCACAATCGGTAAGTTCACCAGCTCCCGGATGCTTACCACCACCCCGGGAAAACGTTTCTTGCCGTCCTCCGGCTTGTAGGAAACGTTCAAGTCTTTAAATGATCTCATGTCTTTGCCTGTTAATTTTTTAAACAACGTATGACAGTCGGCGTGCTTGGCCATCCCGTAGAACGACGCTATCAGCTCACGCCTCCTCCTTCTCGATTTTACCTCGTGCATTTTTCGGGCGAACTTCTGCTTGATGCGCTTGCGAAGGCGGACATGGTCCGCACCGAAAGTCACATACCCCAGAAAGTCGATGCCCTCGCCCGGCGGGAACACGCGCTCGTTCCCCTTCACCAGGAGACCGGCACACTCCATGCGCCCGTGGACGGCATCACGAATCTTCCACAGTTCCGCTTTCGTTTTACCCAGTACGACGCCGTCATCACAATAGCGGTAGAAATGACGCACGGCATACCTGTCCTTCAGATAATGGTCCAGATACACAGACAAAAGCAAATTGCCCAGCCCCTGCGAGCTGCGCAGGCCGATACTCAGACCTTCAGGCATCAGGCGGATAAAGCTCTCCAGCATGGTCACGAGCTTTGCGTCCTTGAACACCCGGCTGACGCAATACATCACAAAATCCTGCTTCACGCTCTCGTAGAATTTGGTGATGTCAAACTTGTAACAGTAACGTGTACCATCAGGGTCTTCGGCCATGTCACGGCGGACATACGCCAGGAGGTCGTGCATCCCCCGTCTCTTGATACTGGCGGAGGTGGTACGGATGAAACGTTTCCGCAGATGGCGGTCCACCACCGCCATGATGGCATGCACGGCGATGCGGTCCTTCATCGGGATCACCTGAATGCGGCGTAGCTTGCCGCCCTCGATGATCTCGCGTTCACGGTAGTCCTTCACGCGGAAAGTACCGGATGCGATCTGCGCGGCCAGCTCCTCCAACACCTCGGGCTTATGCGCGAGCAGATAGCACCCCTGGCGGCTGCGTTTACGCTTGCTGCCGCGAAGGACCTGCCGGAAGGAAGCCTCCATGTTGGAAGGCTCCACGATCTCCTCGATGATATACCCAACCCTGCGCATAAATTACTGTTTATTGCTTTTAATACGGGGCCTTCAATCCCCCGGGCCCGGCTTCTTCGAACCGTTTCCGGCCTACCAAACCCTACCCGACACTTTATTTTTCAGTTTTCCGGCCCTTACGGACCGCTGTTACTGCGGCTTGCCCCCCTCGGCACCACGGTGGGGACAAGTCCCCGGTGTTGTACGCCGATTAAAATTTCCTTTCGATTGTTGTTCAGACGAGAACCGATGTTCGTGTTCGTATTCGAGGAATCGTTGTTCGCATTCGACATCGAAACACCGCCATTCGGGTTCGCGTTGTTGTTGCCACGATAGACCACACGGCCTATGGGGAGGCGCCACCTTTCAAATGCAAAAGTACTATTTTCAAATTATTATTTAACAAACAGATACAAAACCTGACGTCAAAAAAATATTTTTCGACGGGCTGACGCCCGTAATGAACAGCGTTCCCCTGCTCGGGGAACACCGGATGTTTTGTCGCTTCGCTCCCGCTTTGACGCTTTACGCGGCCGATCATGCAACCTCGCTTATCGCTTTAAACGCCACGGCGCTCGACGCCTTAACGAGCCGGCCGCGGAAGGCCAGACGAGAACCGATGCTCGTGTACGTATTCGAGGAATCGTTGCTCGCATTCGACATCGAAACACCGCCATCCGGGTTCGCGCTGTAGCTGCCACGAAAGACCACACGGCTGGAGGCAGTGGATATGTAGTAGATGTCGCAGTAATTTGTCGAGGAGGAACCCGAAACGGAACCCACCGGAATCACGTCCATATATTTGCCATGCGCCACGGCGGTAATCCAGATACCGGAGCTCACGGAACCCTTAACCAGGCGGGTACTGCCGTCAGGCATCCAGATGCGCCACTTCCCGGAATTGCCCGTGTCATTAGGAAGATCCACGCCGTCCATCATGTCATATTTATGACCATAGATGTCCTCGTAGCCAAGGCAGCAAATATTATTCACCTGCGTAACCGTGGCCCCGCCGTAGTCATCCTTCTCACGGTACCACGCATACTGGTGGACGGAGTTTTCTATCAGGCTGTTCGTCACATTAGGGTTGATTGAGGAGGCTTCCTCGTAGCCGATCGTGTCCGTCATACCGCGGCTGGCAGTACCACCCGTAGTACGGTTGTTCGTGTGAGAGCCCGCGCCGCATTGTTCCTGGCTGTCACGACGACCGTACTTCGCGTAGAAAAGATTCGCGATGCGCGAGTGCATAAGGGCATCAATCTGCTGCATACCGCGCTGGACACTGTAATAGTGGAAATCAGCCCAGGTCATGCTCGCCGTAGTGCTCCCGCCGGTAATGCAGGCGCGAAGTTTGGAACCGACAACACTGCTGCCCACAACGGCACACAAGTGCTCGTCATTAGGCACCCATTCGGGTTCCATATCCTCGATCCTGTCACTGTTAGAAAGGACAACCTTATCGAACTCTGCCGTGTTCAGAATGGAGAAGTGAAGAGCAGTGGCACCCTCCGGAACATCGGCAATCAGGTACATACCGGCCTCGAACTTGTTGCTCAAGGTAGGGACGACGATTGAACTGATGACCGTGCCGGAATCGTCTGTGAAAATGCTTCCGACAAGGCTTGTACCGGGAACGCTCGGGAAACGCACACGCTTGTAACCGTCCACGTTCACCTTGCATACCGAATACGTACTGTCAGTACTGTAGCTGTTCGAAAGCGTATCCTTTCCGCTCATGATCTTACGACCGGAAAGATAACCGCCACTCGTGCCCTTAATGTCGTCAAGCGTAAGGACGTCAGCATCCGGAACGGAAGGCATGTTATCCGAACCGTTACTGCTGTAACAGGAGTAATGCTTGCCGTTCAGGTAATCATTGATACCCTTGCTCCAGAAGAAGGGCTCGTACATCATCCAGTCACCTTCAGTGCCGTCCAGTCTGGCAGCCGTGCCGTCGGCGTACTTGTTGCTGTCCGTGTCGTCCAGCGGGTAGTAGGTCATCTCACCGTCCAGGTTGTTCACCGTGGTATCAACGTTCGCCATGTTCACACCCCGCGTCGTCGCTTTTTTAGTCACTTTAGCAAGTACACGGTGACGCTGCTTCAGGATGGCGGAAATATGACCGCTCACCTCATACGCGTTGTCATACTTGTAGCCGGTACCGTTGTCAAGGTTGCTCACGTTCGCGTCATCCGATACCTCGTCGTCGAACTCGATCATCGTGTATTCCGGCTGCCGGATATTCAGTTCCGGGAAGTGCGCCTTCAGAGCGCTGTACGTATCGTCATCAATGTAGCGCGTGAGCTGTACCGTACCCACCAAGGCGCACGTGTCCGTAGTGTTGCCATCGGAATCCACACCGCCCATCCCGACAAACTTATCCAGCCACGTACCGTCATCCTCGCGGTCAATACCGGTTACTCTGATACGTTCCACACCCGTGCAACGGCCCAGCAGGGTTTCCCAGTCAATACCTGGACAACTGTCAAAGATGAAGGTCTTCACCTTGCTGTAGCTTTCCAATGTCAGCCCGCCGGTGGTCAGTCTGCCCAGATATTCCAGACGGAGGCTGGTCAGTGTACCGGGAAGGTGGAGCAGCGTCACGGGAGAACCCTTGGCTAGCACCACGCTCTGCACCTGCGTACCGCGGGCCTCAAGTTCTTCCAGCTTGGTCTGCGCACTCAAATCCAGCTCGGTACTGGTACTTCCCCCGGTTTTCGCCTGTGCCTGGTTACGAAGGTTGAGTTTACGTAGCTGCTTGCAGTTGCCGATGTTCAACCACCAGCCGGTACTGCCGTTGCCGAAACTTTGAAGGTTCAGTTCGCGCAGCACGGTACATTTGCCCAGGTCGAAAGCGTTTTTCAGGTGGTCGGCGGCCCCGCTCATATCCAGCACCTTCATACGGCTCGCGCCATAAACCCTCAAGGGATCGTTCACCGTATAGGCACCGGTGATGGAAAGGCTCGCAGCCGCATCTTTCTTGATGATGCCGGTATTCCCTATATTCGGGCTGTTGTTCGTACCGTAGCCGAAAGCATAAACCTCGTTGGCCGTAATCTTCAGCACGTCGGGGGTGTCAGCAGCCGTACGTGCCAGATAGAGGTCGATGTTGTCACTGGTGAAATTGCTCGTGCCGTACTTAGCATCCAGAAGGGCGAAACGATTACGCACGAAATATTCACGGTGCGCACGGTTACTGCCCTGAAGGGCGTAGATGAACGGCCACACCTTGCCGTACATCTCCTGCGTGGCGGGCAGGATGTACTTCAGCTCGCCGCTCTTGTTATAGGCACGGTCGCACCAGTTGCCCGCCTGCTCCACGTTCAGCATGTCCAGGACACGGCTGGTGGTAAGTACACCGCGAAGAGCCTGCGCCTGTGTCTTCAGGTCAGCGTCCAGGTTGGCCAGAACGAGGTTCCAAAGCCAGCTGTCACGGCCTTCAAAGGCATATTTCCCGGCCTCGGCGTCATAAGTGTCGCGGTCGGTGGTGTAGTCATACACCAGGAAACAGTCGTTACGTTTTCCCATCTGGGTATCACCGTCGTAGTAGGTGATGTACCATATCAGGCCGTCCCACGTGCGCAGCATCATGTTCTTCGCACGCTGGTCAACGGCAAGGAAATAGTCCGTCCAGAGGTAATACGTCAGCAGGAAAGCCTTGTCGAAATAGTCACTTATCTCGTCCCTGAACTTCTCGCTCTTAAAAGTGGAGAGGTCGGCGCTCGTCGCACCGTCCGGAACACACGAGCGTATCCATGCGTACAGCCGTTTCACGGCCGTACGCTGCGACTCGTCAAGGCCCGCCCATTTCACATCATCCGGAACGTTGGTCTCGGCACCGGCATCAAACACCTCCTCCAGATGAGCGTCACTTGTGGTCTTGAAAAGGCACATGGCCTCGGTATTGTTCAGCATTTCCAGAGTGAGGGGACAGGCAGGATCGTAACCCTCCACGCCACTAAGGCCGAACAGGTCGCCGCTCTTGCTTTTCTCGTTGTTGAAGTTGTATTGCCCCACATAGTTGTTCTCGCCGTCCTCCGCAGCCGCCACAAACATGTCGATAGGCACACCGTCGATAGCGGTACGCACGGTGACCGCGTTCAAATCGCTGCCGCCCGTCTCGTACTGGTAACGCTGCGGAGGGGTGAGAAGCCCCATCTCCTTCAGCACGTCGTTGAACAGTTTGGCACCGCCTGTGTTCAGCGACATGGACGAGTCGGAATAATCACTCTTCAGACAGATCAGGTTCATGGCGATGCCACCGGGACGGACGGGATATTTCTTTTCCGCCTGCTCCTTGCCGCCAACGGTGAAGCTAAGGTTCGTGCCGCCCTTGCTGATATAGATACGGATGTTCTTGCTCGGATATTTCGTGGAACTGGTACCCTGAATACGGATATAACAGTCACGAAGCACGAAGTCGTATTCGGATCCGAAAGGGGAGTAATAGAAGATATCCGCCGAAAAGTCCGTCTTCTTGTTGTTCTCGGCATACACGTCATCGAGCTTGTTCTGGCGCACGATACGCAGCACCCCCTTGCCCTTGGCACGCAGCTTGTCCATATCCACAGTGTCGGTATCACCCAGGATATCGTTCTCCTCATACAGCGCGATCATCTCCTCACCGTCCGCACTGTCCACCATCCGGTTCTCCAGTTCCTCGTCGTCACTCAACCGGCGGGTATAGATACGCACGCTCTTTACCTCCACGTCCGCCCCGGCGCTGTCAATGGTGATATATTTCGGATTGTCCTGGCGGAAGCTGAAGGCGTTGTCGTAGATGTCGGCACCGGTACGGTTGCCGTCCACATAAAGC
Source organism: Bacteroides sp. 1001302B_160321_D4 (assembly GCF_015667765.1). Classification (NCBI taxonomy): domain Bacteria; kingdom Pseudomonadati; phylum Bacteroidota; class Bacteroidia; order Bacteroidales; family Bacteroidaceae; genus Bacteroides; species Bacteroides sp. 1001302B_160321_D4. Next base: position 11,723 of record NZ_JADPLO010000057.1, read on the forward strand.
TCCATCAGACGGCTCTCATTGCGGGTACCCACCATGAGGGCCACCTTGATCCACCGGTCTTCCACATAATTCGTGCCCAGCTTGATCTCACGCTCCACCAGCTCGTCGTCCTCGTTGGTATAGGACACTTTCTCACCGGTCTTGAAACTCGCTTCCGAAGGGGTGATATAAAGCCCCTTGCCACTGTCGAGACAGTCCACAACTGCGGTATCGCTGTCAGTGGGATTGCTTACCCGGAGGGTCAGTTCAATGGTCAGCCCCGTACTTTTCACATCGGTGGCAAAGGGCCGGTAGCCGATGACGGCTTTCGCACCGTTGGTCAGCTTCAGCGCCTCACCCGTCCAGCCGTTGCTGCTCCAGTCAAAACCCTCGAACGTGGTCTCCACGCCGTTCGACTCCCATGTTCCGGGGTTACTCTCCCCGTTGCTGCGGCCCGCCGCGTCAAGCTTGACCGCCAGGCCGTAGGTGGCCTCGCTGATATCGATACCGCTCTCACCCACGTCGATGCGCAAAGTGTACCCGGTCGGACCGGCTTTCAGGACAAGCGTCTGCGTGCCTTCCTCGGTAAACCGGTTACTGTAGGTCATCATGCTGCGGGGAGCGCTCACGGTACTGCTCTTGACGCCGTTTTTCCAGAACTCCACTTCAGCGGGCACACGGTCGGGATCATAGGCCACCCAGTCGAAAGTGAGCTTCTCGTAGCGGCCGGCTTCAAGGACCGGCTCCAGATGCTCGTCCCGTCCGAGGACATGCCCGTCGGCATGAATGAGCTTCAAACCGATGAAGGGCGCGCCGGTTCCGGCCTTCAGCAGGTCGATATGGATGCTCTCGCTTTTCAGCGTGAGGTCGTCAGTTTCCATCTCGGCCACCAGCTGGGCGGTATGCCGCCCCACGGACAGGCCGGTCATGGAAACCTCGAAACTGCCGTTCGTCGTGCCGCTGCGGGTGACCGTATGCGCGTTCTGCTGTACACCGTCCACGTACAGGCTGACGGTTTTCGTGCCGGTACCGCTCACGGCGTAGGGTATACTCGCGGAATCATAGGTACCGTAACCGCCGTTCTGGATGGTGGCCGCCAGGTTGTAACCGCAGGAAAGGGACAGGGTGACGCTCTTCACGCTCACGTACGCCTGCTTCTTCTGCGCCTTGCCCGTGGTGGGATCGGTAGTCTCGGCAATGACGTAGATATCGCTCGTACCCACCAGCAGGTATTTGGTCAGGTCAAGGGTATAGGTACCCTTGCTCACTTCCTTCAGCGAGGAGGAATAAGTGGTGGTCGTCCCGCGCTTCACCTGGATGGTGACGGTCGCTTTCTGTCCGGTACTGCTACCCTTGTCATCACCGCCGGCAACCTGGTGGTCATAGGTATAGGTAAGTTTCACCGCTCCGCCTTCCTTCACGGTTTTCTTGTCGGTCTCGGCAAGCAGCACGATCTTGGTGGTGGAGGACTCACCGCCGCCACCGCTGCCGGCCGGGATGTCAACGCTCGCGATCTCCGCCCCGCTCTTGTTGGTCAGCGCAAGGCGGACACTGCTCTCGTCGTCGCTCACTTCCGCGCTCATGCCGAACACGGTACCGGCTTCCACCTCCTGGAATTTGGCGGCGACGGTCTTGTTCTGGACGGGATTGGTACTGTCGGCATCCAGGCTCTCGTCCACTTCCAGCTTGTCGATGGTCAGATCCACGTTGCCCTCGCTGTCGGGAACTTTCTTCTCGCCGTTCACCGTCAGGCTCTTCATCGTTCCGGCACCGCCGAAGTCCTCCCAGCTCGCCTCCTGCTCCCAGCTCGACAGACTTGTCCCCACGAACTGTTTGGTCTCCCATTTGCCCTGCGAGACTTCATAGGTGATGCAACGGCCCTTGTAACGGTATTTCTCATCCACGGCACCGATCGCGGAGGAAAGGACATAATAACCGCTCTCCAAAGGGACTTCCGCCGTCACATTATACGTGTTACCGCCACCGCCCGTACCACCGGGAATATCAACGGAGGCAATCTCCGTCCCGGTCTTCCCCAGCAGGGTGAGTTTCACCGTGTCGTTCTCCTCATCAGGGACGACCGTCATGCCACCGACCAAACCGTCGTTCACACCGGCGGCGGCATCCTCCGCCTGTTTCGCAGCCGCGGATGCCGCTGCCGCGGCGGAATTTGCAGTTTCAGCAGCCTGATTGGCGGTACCGGCCGCATCAGACGCCATACCCGCAGCTTTATTCGCCAAAGCCGCAGCATTATCCGCTTTCGTGGCAGACGCATTCGCCGTGGCAGCGGCATCATCGGCCGGTTTACGCAAAAGGGTAAGCGGAGCACTCACCAGCTCACTGCCGCGAAGGGCGGGGAGACTTTTGATATTGTCAAGGGAGCTGACCTCCACAAGTTCATCAACGCTCTGGCTCTCGGCCTTGATAGCGTTCAGGATCTCCTGTTTTTCCGCATTTGTCATGGCTAATCCTCCATTACCCTTCTATCTGTTTCACTATTTGGGAATAACAGCCCGGAGTAAGACCGGTGACAGCTTCCTTTATCAAAACCGCATCCTCCGATGTCAGATCCACATCCGCATCGGAACCCATAATCCTCATGCAAAGACTGTAAGCATGTAATTTCTTTTCATTATCCGTCTGAATATTACCGCTCGGACGGAAACCGGTACCGTTGAACAGGCACTGGGAGACTATGACTCCCATACACTGGGGTTTCTTATCAATCAACAGCACGCTACCGTCGAAATCCTTAAAATACACATTAAAATTTACTTTCATATCCTTTATTTTTAGATATATGTCATCTTAACGACAATTCCATTAACAACCTCAAGGGTATAGTTATAAGTTATAAAATTACTCTTTACAGCCCACTGGAAGGTACCTGAAACACCCTTTCGGTAACTGTATGTCCCATCGCTGGCCAGGCTCCATCCCGTACCGTAATTGTTCGACAGGATATCACCACAATACACCGCCCCGTTCACATGCACACCACCGTCAAAATAGCCGGCATAAGTATTGGCTCTGATAGGATAGCTTTGACCAGAGGACTTGCTGGAGGCATAGATAGCGGCACCACCCAGATTCGAGCCTACGGCCTTGACACCGAACCGTCCCTGCGTGGCGGCATTAAAGGACACATCCACAATACCCTCCATGTCCGTTTGTGAGACACCAAGTTTCAGACTGCGGGAATCATTGCCGAAATAATCACCGGCTTTCCAGTACAACCGTCCGGAATCAATCGTAAAACCGCCGATTTTACCCTCATAGGCATACACTGTACCATAAATCTTGGCGTTGCGCGTCTCAATACTACCGTCTTCCAGAATCTTGAAATTATCATTAGCCGTAACAAGCCCCTCCAACGTGATATTATCGCCCTTGATTTTTACGCCGTCACCCCCAACACCTACAAGGGATTTCAAATTTCCATCACCGTCAATGGCATACAACCCGGAATATTTGGAAGTAACCATCAGGCCGGTCTCTTCCAGCAAGTTCTCGTCTTTGTCGAACACCGCCGCCGAAATCTTTACCAGACGCTCCGACTGCTCGAAAAGGGTTTTATAACGGTGTGTCAGGGATTCCACACGGTCGGTGCTCAATATGAGCATATACAGGTAAATATCACCGGTAAAACTCAATTTAAAATCACCTGTACCGTTCCAGAGTCCGCTACAGGTGTACTGTACGTACCCGTCGGTCGCGGACAGTTCTTCCTCCACCTCCATGCTGTTGAAATTGGCAAAGCCTGTCTTATCCACACCCACAAACTCCACACGCAGCGTGCCGGCCTTGGCACAGCGGTAAAAGAAAGTCAGGAACACTGGGACGGCTTCCTTCTCCCCACTGTCATTTTCAGGCATGGAGGGAATACTTTTCAGGTTCTCACGTTTCTGGAGGATGTACTTGTTACGAATCCGGACAACCGTACGGCCGTCATCCTCGGTCACGCTCGCGCTGTCACCCTTCCTCGTCAAGACGTTACCGTTCGCCCAGATCCACCGGTTGCCCACAAGGAAGAACACGGTCTCGTTCTCCGTGTTCCACTTCATAAGGCCGTCATCAAAGGCGGGGTTATTCAGGTAGCCGCGCTCGGTGGCGAAGTCATTCCGCAGGGCGGTGACGGAACTGACGATTTTCCCCTCGACTATCTCGAACTTCGTCTTGATATCCTCGCCCGTTACCAGAAGGAACGTACCACGCAGGTAGGCGTTGTCGCTGTACAGGCCATCACCGTGAGGCTGGTTGTCTGAAGGGAACCAGTCGTCACTGATACCGTCAAGGTTGCCCAGACGGGCACGCAGGCAGCCGGTGAAGTTCTTCGCCTTCACCACGTCCATCACGTCCACACGGGGCTGCCCGTCCTCGGTGGCGGAGATCAGGATCAGGTTCTGGCGCAACGGATTCTCCGTGTTGCCCATCAGCACGCACTCGTCACCAGACTCCGGAAGAGAAGCGCCGAACTCGTCCTCGCCCACGAGGATGGAACCACCCTCCACGCCGGCCACCTCAACCCAATAGCTTTTCAAATTCCCGCCGCTGAAGGTCTGGCAGCGCATGAGGTCATGGGCCACGAAAGTGTTCTCCTGCTCGAAGGTGATCCTCCAGTAACCGCCCTCAAGAACAGCGGTCTTTATTTTCCCGTTGGCGGCACTGACACAAAGCTGGCCGCCGACGCTGCGTACCTTCTCGATAAGCAGCTCCAATACTACCATGACCTGGCGTACCGTCAGTTTGTCGATGGTCAGATGGGACAAAGCGTCCTCCATCCACAGCTGCCACCCCTCACCGAAAAGACCGTCCACGAATTTCGGGCTGCGAAGGAACTCACGCACGACAAGGGTCAGCAGCCCGGCATTGCCCTTGTCATCAATACCCGCATTATCCTCCTGTCCGAAAGAGGCTCCCGCTTCGAAGGTGATCTTCCCCTTTGCACGGTCATTCTTTTTTTTGCTGATGTGTTCCGCCTGGCTTCTCCGCGCGGAAAAAAGATTGTTGTCCGTAGGCAGTGTCTTGTCCCAGCTACGGATAATGTCAGGAAGCGCGGCACCCTCCGCCTTTGACTTCGTATAGTTTTTCAGTTCCCCGATACTGTCATTCACCCGTTCAAACGCACCACTATGCAGGGCATCGCTGATCTCAATGTCCATCTCCCCGGGTTGGTTCACCTTCCGGGTAATTTTCGTGATGCGGCTGCTGCGATAACCGGTTTCGGGGAAATACTCCTCGCTTTCAAGTCTCACACGGCGGCCTACGGACAGGGAAACACCGTTCTCCTCAATCCACACATGGTCGGTCGGGGCCTTGTAAACGGCAAGATCCTGCCAGCATTCGGTATTGAACTGTTCCACCGCCGTAAGAAACTCCTCCTCGGCAAGCGGGTAATATTCGTCCGGCATACGGATATTCCAGAGAATATAACGGTCACCGGATTTCGGAATAAGTTTGCCGCCGGGGAGTTGCGTGTCATCATCATAGGGCCATATCGTAATAATCTCGAACTCACGGGTGGCACTGTTGAAATTCACCTCGAAATAGTGGTCCTCACCCTGCCCCAGTCCGGAAAGGTCACCGTCCTGGAACGATACACGTTTGGTCTCGTCGGGCAGCTCGTAATCGTTCGGATCGAAGTTCAGGCTGTCGTCCCTGAAATAATAGACCGTGAAAGGGTTGCCGTCGTCATCTTTCACATCTTCGCTGCGCACACTGCTGACAGCCCCGATCCTGCGGGGATAAATGCCGCTGAAGGCGTCTTGCTCGTAACGGTCATAGATGCCGTACTCCTCCGTATGTATCTCGACATATTGCCTGCCCCCCGGAAGCATCAGTCGGCTATGCCCGTATTTTGACGGATCTATGTTCCGCGTGCTGCCTACCGGGAACAACCGGGTATAAAAATTGTCGGTACCCGTCGTGTCGCGTTCGATTCCGGTCAGTCCCTTCCCGTAGCCCAGCGTTATTTCCTCGCCATGCTCACACCGGCACACGTTCACGGTCTGGCCTTCCACCCACCATTCAGCCTGCCCGCCGACCGCTTCGGCTATCTCTTTCAGGGCTTCGTTGCAGTACTTCCCCTCATAATCGATGACGATAAGGTCCGTACCGTCCACCCGCCCCACTTTCCAGTCGGTGGTGTGGTTCATTCCGTCATTGATACACTTCACGATCATGGCCACGTGTTCACGCGGAGTCGCTGTCAGCGTAAACACAGGCTCGGTGTTCCCGTCGGTGGTCTCCAGCACAAGAAAACGTCTCACCAGGCTCTCGATACCGTAAAACTTCAAATCATATACCCACTCCTGGCCACTCTTCTGCTTCGGGGTGTACCGTTCGGTCAGCCAGTAGCGCTCACCCTCAAAGTCCACCCGGTCATTCACGTCCAGGGCGATATATTCGTAATGCGTGAAAGAGAGTGTCAGGACATTGTCACCCTGCACCTCCTTCACCTGGGTGGAGCTGTCGCCCGCCTCGATATCGGTCCGTCTGTTGCCGTTGCTGTCATAGATGGTCAGCATGTCTGTATCTTGTTTAAACGTCGTTTGAATAGGGTTTGAATCACATTTATATGACCGGGACAGGTTCCCGGAACTTCACCTTGAACTTGCCGGCGTGCACGCCTTCCTTCCAGAGATAGGTCAGAGGCTGGAACTTGCTGCAATCCGTATATTTCACACGGAGAGTCAGGGCAAGTTGGGGAAAGGAAATCTCAAGCCACCCGTCACGGCCTTTCTTCAGGAAATTGATGAACTCGAAATACTTCTTCAGCCAGCCGGCCTGCGTTTTGCCAAACAGGGCGAAATGAAGCGTCACGTCACGGGCCTCGTTCCTGGGCGTCAGCACGGAGGAATATTTCTCCCCGTCCTCCTCCCGGATATTCACAGCCGTGTCCGTTTTCGTCTTGCTCGGGGTCAGGATGGCGGTCAGGTTATCCATCCCGCCGCGCTTGTCCTCAACGAGGAACACCCCGTATGTACTCCAGATGTCGGTACCGTTGACAAGTACCAGACCGCCTAATATCTTTTCCATATCATTTGCATTTTACTCCGTCACGATTGATTTTACGAATCTCTTCCTCTATTTTGCCAAGGTGCGACGCGCTCGTGCCGGTGTTCTCCTCGATACGGGCAAGATGCCCCTCGGCGGTGTTCATCTTGTCGATGACGCTCTCCATCTTCTCATCGATGCTCGACCAGTGTTGCAACCCGCTGGTGAACATGCCGTCCAGTTTTGTACCCTGGTCCTGTGTCATGGCTGAAAAACCGCCGGTTTTGGCGCTCTGGCTCGTACCGCCCGAGTTATCGTACCCGGTGGCCGCGGCAAGATTGTCACGAAGAGCGACGGCTTCCTCGACATACTTCATGTACTCGTCCTGGAGGGCCTTACGCTCGGCTTCTGTAAGGTCATTGTCTTCCATCGCCTTGCCGAATTTCTCCCACCAGCCTTTCAGCTTGTCGGAATACAGCTCACCGATCTTGTTTGACAGCATCGCACGCATGAAATACTCGGATATGTCCTCCGCCGCGGCTGCGGCATCATACTTCATATCCATCAGGTTATCCACGAAACTGCTGTACATGCTGTCGAAGGAAATACCGGTGAGACCTTCATACAGCTGGTCGGTAAGTTCCTCCAGCTTGCCCGCCTGGTCGATATAGTCATCCAGCTTCTCGGTCAGACGACCTCCATATCCGCCCTTGCCGGTATCCTGGATCTGCGTCCACATGTCCACGTTACTGCGCAACTTCTTCATCTCCTCCGGACTTAGGTTCCAGATGTCACCGTTCCAGCTACGCCCGATCTGACCGCTCAAACGGTCAATCTGTTCCTGTGAGAAACCGCCCCAGTAATAATTCCAGCTGTGATGCGAACCGTGATAGCCGGCCTGCGACATGGCCATGTCCAGATAGTTCGAGTTCGTCTCCTGCTGGAGCCTGTAGGCATCCCGGTAGGCGGCCACGGACTTTGTACCCTTGCTCGCCTTGATCTCCTCCGTCAGGTCCTCGATAGCCGTCTGCAAGGTCTCGTTGCGCTCGGTCAGCCGGTCGATGGTTTCCTGGACCTCTTTGGCATTGCTTGAAGTCGTCCAGGAGGAAAATCCGCCCCAGGTCAATGCGTCGAATATCTTGCCCACACCGGAAAGCAGCGATTTTCCGATAGTCACAAAAAGATCACCGGAAAGCATATCGTCAAGAATACCGCTCACGGCATTGAACACCGCGTCGAGCAGGCCACCGATGACCACACTCAAACCATCCTTGAAAAGGTCTATAATACTTACAATCCAGCCGACAACAGGCACATCCTCAAGTGTTTCGGAAACCTTTCCGAAAGCCTCGCCCAGTTTGCCGTCCACTTCCTTGGCACCTTTGCCGAGTGTGATCAGGCCATTATACGCCCCGCTGATACTGCCGGAGGCAATCTGCTGCAATCCGTCCCTCACATTCTCCATACTGGCCTTCAGACCGGAGGCAGTATTCGAGAGGGACTGCCGGGCACTGTCAGCCGTTTCCTGCAAGGCGTTTATATTCTCACTCGCGGCATCGGCATTGGCCTGCGCCGTTTCCAGGGCTTGCCGGGCGGACTCCTTCTCCTGTTCGGTTCCGGACTGTTGCGCCTCAATGTATGATTTCTGGGCGGCAATGAGTGCCGTATAGGTGTCCGCATACACCGCCTGTGCCTCCTTCAGGTCTGAAAGGGCTTTCTGGTAGGCAGTAACCTCGGCACCCAGTTTCTTGAAACTGACCTTGCCGGAACCGCCCAAAGCCCTCTCCATCTGCTGGACGGCAGAGACAAGCGCGTCCTGGCTGGCATGGTCGGCATTTCGGAACTCGTCAGTGAGCATGTATTTTCTGGCATCCGCCAATACAGGCTTTATCATATCGGAAAACATCCCGCCGAATTCACCGAAGACAGTACCCCAGTCAATACGGGCTTTCAGTTCCTGCACTTCGATGCCGGCAAGTTTGCTGTCACGTTCAACACCGAGAGAGAGCTTCTCGCTGCCGGATGTCGTCTTTTGTATCTTTTCCGCATATTCGGTCGCGATGGCGAGTTTCTGCTGCTGGAAGGTGCCGTAGGCCTGCAAATATTCCTGCATCACTCCGAACTCTTCCCGATAAGCTTCCGCTATTTTTTTCTGTCGGCCGGACTCGTTCAGCTCACGGGCCTTGTCTATTTCGGACTGCTGATCTTCCGACAGCGAACCGGACTGCCCCGCTTTCGCGTTGTCACGTTTCCAACCGGCTTCCTGCTTGGCTATTTCATCCTTGCGTGCCTGGTATTCATTGTCTATCTGGCGCAGCTTCTTCTCCAGCCCCTCGGTCATCATCTCAATCTCCGCCTCGTCATTCTTCCTTTGCAGCCCGGCGAGTTCCTGGCCCAGCTTTTCAGAAACCTGTTTGCGGCGTTGGGCTTCTTTCTCCGCCTTGTCCGCCTTCTTCCGTTCGGCCTCGGAATCCTTATCCTCACCGGGCTTGACCTTGTCGTACTCCTTTTTGGCGGTATCGACGGCATCCTTCAGTTCTTTCGCCTTCTTCTCAAACTCCTCACGGGAAAGGCTGTTGGACGTTTCCTGAAGAAAGGCGTTATAAGCCTTGAGCGCGTCCTGGTATTTCTCTTTTGCCGCAGCCACCCAGTCAGTGCTTGAATCCGTGGGCAGGTTACGCCGGTTTTGTTCCGAAACCAGTTTGTTCAGCTGATACTTCAGTTCGTCACGGGAATAAGTTCCGGTAAGATTTTCGTCACCCTGCGTAATCTTTCCGTGTTCCTTCTCCTGGACAGACATCCGGGCAAGCAGGGTTCTACGTTGCTTTATCTGCTGTGCAAGGGTCTCGTTACTCACACCGGTCAGGTTTTCGAAATAGGCATTTACCTCGTCCTTGCGGATTTGTCCGTTCAGGCTCTTGCGTTTTCCGTACAGATTCTGAAGCTCTGCCTCCTCATCCCTTGAACGTGCGGATTTCTGGACATATCGGGCTCTTTGCCGCCCGTAGCTGTCCTGGTAATATTCGGTTGCCAACCGGGTCTTGCCTTCAAGTTCTTTTATCCTGTCATCCACACGTTTCAATTCATTGGCGGGATTGGATATGGACTCACCGGCTTCCAATCGGGCTATCTCTTCCTTGATTTTCTTGATATTCTTCAGTTTCTCATACTCGGTGTCGTATTTGGAGAATATATCCGGATATTTCTGTTCCAGCTTGTTTAGCGCCTCACGCCGGGCATCCGTGGACACGGCTTCATCCCCGGCAATGGAACACAGCTCCTCTATTTTGCGCCTGTGCTCTTCCTCGGCCTCTATGGTTTTCTGCTTCTGCTGCTGATACCTTTCCTCGGATTCCTGCAAACGTTCGGTTTCCGTCTTCATGGAGATCAGTGCCACGGCAACACCGGCAAGCAGGGTCGCAACCAGCACATAGGGATTGGAAAGCATGGTCCGGTTGAGCATCTTCTGCGCTTTCTCAACCAGCAGGAGCCAGTTGTAATGCAACGCCTCCGCAGCCACCGCCCAGCCTTTCACGGCCGTGACTGTCATGACGGCGGTCCGGTACACACCATACGTGCCGACAAGCCCGAGCAGGATACGACCGAAACGTTCGTAATGCTCCACCATGTAGGAAACACCGGAAAGCGTGGTGTTGATGACACCTTCCGACTGTTGCCCGATTTCATTGAACATCATTGAAACGGCATCCTCTATATTGGAGATCTGTCCGGTTATCGTTTTGGATTGTGCCTCCATCAGACCACCGAATTTTCCGCCCTCGTCCGTCAGGCTCTCTATGACCTTCTGCACTTCGGGAAAACCGACCTTGCCTTCCTCCACAAGCTCCTTCACCTTGCTTTCAGCCACGCCGAACTGCTTGGCCAGTTCGGCGATCATAGGGATGCCCCGGCCGGTGAACTGGTTCAGGTCCTGTGTATAAAGCCGTCCCTGGGACATGGTGGTGCCGTAAAGATAGACCAGATCGTTCAAAGGGATGGAAAGTCCGGCAGCGATGTCACCCAAGCGGATCAGCGTCTCGTTCACTTTCTCCGCTCCAAACCCGTAGGCAAGAAGCTGCTTGGCACCCTGCGCGACATCCTCCAGGCCGAAAGGAGTGGTCGCGGCCGTATGTACCAACTGCTGCATCAGGGTGTCGGCCTTCTCCGCACTGCCGAGCATGGTCTGAAACGACACCTCCAGCTGCTGGAACTCGCCGCGTACCTTGGTGATGTTCGACACCAGCTCCTTGATAGTAAAGGCGGCCGCCAGCTTGCCGACGGTGTTGTTCAACAGGGAACCGCTCCTGTCAAGTTCCCGGATCTGTCTGTTGGCGGACGATGCCTGCTGGGACATCCGCTCGATCTTGCCCACGGCCTTGTCAAGACGGGCGCTCAAATGGTCCACCATAAGGAATTCTATTTGTACCGGTTTCATCTATTTTAGCTTGCTTTGAAAAAATCCTACTATTCCATCCGCTTCATCCTCGGCGCTCCGCTCATCCGCAGGACCGGAAGATCCGGACTTGTCACGGACATACCGGGGAGCGTCACTAAGCATCATGATCAGGGTCTGGTAATTCACCTTGTTCAGTATATAGTCCACGCTCCAGCCGGTGGCACTGGCAATCTGCCACACAAAACCGAAAGGGCTATGGGAGCCTTCATAACGGCTCTTTAACTCCCCTTCTTTCTTTGGCTCAGTCTCAAGCTCATCGGATTCGTCCGCTCGGCTGATCTGATAATAGGTATAAAAGGGTCGGTACCCATCAGGCTGACAAAACGCTTGATCGCACCCACCAGATAACGCTGTTCCATGAAGTTCCTTATGAGCCATGCCACCGGGCGCAAAAGCACGCAGCGGCTGAAAGGGCCACGACAAAGGGTATAGGCCACCATACGGCTCACCGCCTTGCCGTGAGAGGCCAGAAACTGCATTTCCTCCTCCTTGCTGAACCCCCACATCTCCTCACTGGTGATCCCCATCGACAAATATGTCCGGGCAAAAAGAATCTGACCGGACATATAAGGCCGCCTCATGGTCACGCGCAGCTCCAGCGGGGATTTCCTGAAAGGGATATGAAACGCTTTCAGCGGGACGCTCACACCGATATCCAGCAGCGCATCCGCACCCTCACGCTGGATCTGCTTGATGACAGCTTCGTCCATACGCTACTCCTCGGCCGGGTTAGTGGAAGCAGCAGCGGCAGATTCAGCAGGAGGCAGTTTATACTGTTTCCACTCTTCCGGGATAGAATCCGTATTGAATACGCCATGGGGCTGGGAGCCGTCTTCCGGCATGGCCACTTCCAGCGTGCATTCGATTTTCGCCGTTTCTGTCAGGGTCAGCTTGCCGCCGAGATTGGAAAGTAGCGTGCCATTGGGAATCAGGATGCTCTGCCCCGAAACAAGGGCTATTTCCCACGGACCGGTCAGCAACACGGCTGCCGTCGGGGCCGTCCAACCAATCGGGGTTTTCTTTTCCGAGTCCTCTTCCTTGTAGTGCATGGTACCACCCAGCAAGCTATGCAGGTTTTCGTAGTTCAGCTGGATAACGTTGAACGTGGGGGCGATGCTGCCATTCGACTGGGGAATGATAAGCACCGGGGTTCCCGGCACCTGCTCCGCCTCGATTTTGGCGGATTCGGGTTTCTGCCCGCCCATGTCAAACGAATTCTTCTCTATGTAACCCACCACAAAGTCCTTGTATTTCACGGCACCGACGCCGTACATGAAATTCTTATTCATTGTTTCTTGATTTTGAAAGTTAATACTATGCCGGCAACACATCCGGTTATAAAAGCGGCCAGCGCTATTTTAACGGGACTAAAGCGACGTTCAAATTCCGTTTCAACTGTGAATGAGTCCTCATGTGTCTCATTACGGATACGGGTCAGTTCCTCCTCATAACACAGTACCAGCCGCTGGAGGCTGTCGCAGGATGCCTCCGCTATGATATTGCCGGCCGCATCGCTCTTCACCGTCAGGCCCGCCTGCCCGTTCCTGGAATGGTAGGACGAACCGGAGGGAAGTTTACGGAGGCTGTCCGGAGGGATCGTCAGGCTCACCGCCGATTTCGGAATCCCCGCCATCAACAACCCCCGCCTCACGTTTGACACGTTGTCGGCGCTTGACGACAGGCTGCTGTTCCGGTTCACCTCCGTCCTGCTCTTTCGAGTACTCGCGCATCCCGTAAAGAACAGGACAATCATCATGATGCCTGCAACTGTTGGCAGTATCAATGGCTTTCCGGAGGCGTGCCATTTCACGCCGGGTCGCCTGCAAAGCTTTCCTGTTTTCATTCAGTTCCTCTTTTAAGGGTTCTACAATATTCTCGATCAGGATACGGGTGGCATGTTCGGTATTGTCAATCCGTACCGTCTCGGCTTCGGCGGTAGCCTTCTCCGCTTTCGCCCTCGCTTCCCTGACCGTTGATTTCAGGGTGATGATGGCTATTATCGTGGCTACCAGACCACCGCCCAGCACCAGATTCATGACAGCACTGAAGTCCATACGCACACTGGTCTTTCAGGTCAAAGCCTATTTACCGGCATCCTTACCCGCGAACAGTCCGATGAGCCACTGGACAAATCCCGTATCGGCAACACCATTGGACACAAGGGACGCACCGAACCCGTAACACAACGCGATATACCACGTGGCATCAGCGACAAAGCCCGCATCCAGCCACCATAAAAGCATGGCGGCCACAATGCCCACACACCAGCTGACAATCTGTGTCGCCAAGCCCTGCATTTTTGGAAACAGAGCCTTGATCCCTTCCGTGAGCAACACCACGCCACCGACAAAACCGGCAAAGGTGGTGATCATCGCGCTATAATCGACTTCCGGTACTGTACCGGTCTGGGCAAAAGTTGCTGACACGAATCCGAGTATCAGCACAAAGAATAAAAGAAATCTTTTCATGTTGTTGTTGATTTATTGAGTTATACCTATTTGTTTAAGCCATCTCTGTACATCAAAACTGGGGCAGGCTTTGGCCGCCAGTTCATTGTGACCGACGATTCTCACATCGGGAAAACGACGATGGAAATCCTTCACGTACTTCTCAAGCGCCTTTTTCTGCCAGGAGGTACGGGTGTCCGCAGGCGTTTTACCATCCTTTGCACACCCGCCGGCATAGACGATATGGCGGCTCACGGAATTGTAACCGGCCACGCCGTTGGTCACTTCCCACGGGTCCACATTCGCGTCCTCGTTATTGTTCACCAGGCGTTCCACTCCACCGTTCAGATGGAACAGGTCGGTATATCCGACCTGCTTCCAGCCGCGGCCGCCCTTTGAGACGGGGTTCGTATGCCAGGCGCGAATCTCCGCACCGCTTACCTCACGTCCTTCAGGAGTGGCCGTGCAATGGATGACAAGATACTTCAGCTTTCCCATCACTCACCGCCTTCCTCTTCATCAACGGCCGCCTGGGACAGTGCTATCTCCACCTTCTTCTCCGGATCGGCGTCCAGGCCCAGTACAAGTGTGCCGGATACCGCCTTGCCGCTACTGTTCACACCGGTGGTGACCGTCAGAAAGCCATCGGTACCGACTGCCGTGAAACCGGCAGGAATGGAAACCACGCTGTAATCACCGGAGGCAGTGACCTTCACCTCCTTGCTCTCACCGGCGGCCTTGAAAGAAAGAGCGGCCGGATCGGCAGAAATGCTGCGTTCCACTACCTTGAACACCGGAGTCTCACGGGTGTCAAGCACCACGAACTCCTCGCCGAAGGCGATTTCCGTGTCGGCCTTCATAAGCAGCTTGAAGAAGTACAGCTCGCTGGAGTTCATCCACTTGTCAATCTGGATCACCTCCTCATCGTCCTGGAGGTTCACACCGGCAAAAAGGTTGCCGTCAGCGCTCATCGAGCAGAGCGTGGCTACGATAAGGCCATCAGGCCAGGAATTCAGCGTCTCGATGGTGATACCCTTGTAACGCTTCTTGTTGATGTCCGTCTCGCTCGTGTTCTTGTACTCGCGTTCGGTCAGCTCGTCATCGTACTTGTCGAAGTCGTCAATACTCATCAGGATACGCAGGTTCGGATTCTCACGCAGGGCTTTTGGAATAGCCTTGCGGACAGCCTTCAACTTGCCGATCATGGAAGTATCGGAAGGAGCCGGAACCACGATCACATCCGGATCTTTAGCCGCCTGGGTCAGGATACCGTTGAAAAGGTGGTCGTCGTCCGAACCGAACTCGCCGTTCAGGTAATGCCAGCCCAGCTCGAACTTCACACTCTTGCTAAGTTCATCCAGAAGCGTGTTCTGCGCTTCGGGGGGAAGTTCGGCAAACACGAGGTTGCCCTTCGGCTGCCACTTGCGCCAAACATGCTCGAAGGCACGGGGATTGAAAGTCGTGAACGCCATGAAGTCCTCCGGATCCAGTGATTTCTCCGAGTAATTGAAATTGCCTTTCGAGTCTTCCAAAGTCGGGTTCTCCTTACGCTTCTGGAGCATCTTGCCGGTCTTGATACGCGGCAGGCTGATTTTTTTCTCCACACCGGGGATCACCATGATCAGACCTTTTTCTACAAGGTCATTCCCGGTGGTGGCCAGGACCAGTATTTTCTCCAGTACCTCGCCGTTGTAATTCGTGTTTCTTACTACTATTGCCATGGCAAATGTTTTTATTTATGGTTCAACTTGTCCTTAATCTCGCTCATGCGCTTGTTCCAGGGGCTTTCACCCGTCGGATTCACACGAAGGTCGGTCATGACACTACGTTTGGGGGAAAGCTTCTCCAATGCCTTTTCCCCGTTCTCCCGGTCTTTTGCCAGAAGGTTCTCATAGATGGGGCGGGTGGCGGCATCGATACGGCCGTCCTGTTCCGCATCATCAAGCAGTTTCTTACGCGCGGCAGCGTCATCCGCATCCGCCTTGTCCTGGAACACCTTCAGTTCGCCCTTCAGGCGGGTGACCTCGGCATCAAGGGCCGGGACTTTGCCAGCCTCCGTTTCCAGCAGTCCGATTTCACGCAGGAAATCGTCATCCGTCGCACAGTTCTTGAACCGCGGACGTCTCTTGAGTTCGTCTAAATTCATGCTATTCTCGTTTTGTGGCTTGTGCAGCCGGTTATTGAATATTTGAAATACTTGTTCGGGGGTACTGTCCTCCGGTACCGGGTCAGCGTCATAAATACCGTCGATAAGCCCCAGCGCCAGCGCCTCGTCGGCACGCAGCCAGTGATCCTTGCCGTCAAAATACATCGCGCGGATTTCCTCCTTGTCCTTGCCCATACGGGTGGCATACATCTCGCAAAGGGTATCCTCAAGCGCCTCGATCTCACGGATGCAGTCCTTCATCTCATCCTTGTTGCCGTAACAGCCGCCCTGGACACTGTGAAGCATCAGACGGGCATAACGGCTCATCTGCACGGGCTTGCCGCAAAGGGCGATGACGGAGGCCATGCTGGCGGCGATGCCGTCCACGTAGATGGTAATGTCGGCCTTGCTGTTCTTCAAGGCATTGAAAATGGCGATGCCCGAATAAACCTCGCCGCCGTTGCTGTTGATACGCACGTCCACCTTCCCGGTCAGGGCTTCCGCTTCCAGAAGTTCACGGGCAATATCACCGCTGCGCACGTTATCATCGTACTCACCGATGTCACCGTAAAGAAGGATGCAACAGGCATCGGTTCCGGGTATCATATTGAAAAATCTACTCATGTCACTATCGTTTTGGCAGGTCCTTCCCTGCAAAGTTTACGGTGCGAAATTAGGGGGATTAAAAGCCTTTTTCAAACCGCGTTTTCATCATGGAGACTTTAAAGGATTGCCATGACGCTTTAAAATGTCATCATGCGGAGCGCGTTTTTTTTCGCTCCTTTTCCTTATCAATTTTGCACGTAAAAAAGGAGGTAATATGGCCGAACTTACAAACGAGCAGAAAAAGGCATGGGCGAAAACGCTCTACACCCGCGAAACGCTCACGCAGACGGAAATAGCCGAGCGTGTGGGGGTTTCACGGGTGACTGTGAACAACTGGATAGGCAAAGGAAACTGGGAGCAGCTGAAGGCTTCCATAACCATCACACGGGAGGAGCAGCTGAAGAACCTGTACCGGCAGCTGGCGGAACTCAACAACGCCATCATGGGAAAGCCGGAAGGGGAACGGTTCCCGAACGCCGCGGAAGCGGACACCATTTCCAAACTGTCGAACGCCATCAAGAAACTGGAAACAGAAGTGGGGCTGGCGGACATCATCTCCGTGTTCTCCGACCTGCTCAAATGGGTGCGGACCTACGATTCCACGCAGGCGAAGGAGATCACCCCGCTTCTGGACGCGTTTGTCAAATCAAAATTATCCTGACATGGCAAAGAAAAGACTCACAACACAGGACAGGCTCGCGCTGGACAGCTGGAACGAGCTGGTGGCATCCGTGCGAGAACATTCGGACATCAACCCCACGGACACGGAAACGGAAATCAGGCAGAGGCGGGAAAGGCTGGAGAAGAACGACGAGGAGTGGTTCAAATACTACTTCGCCATGTATTGCACCTGCGAATCCGCCGCCTTCCATAAAAAAGCCACCGGACGGCTGATGAGGAACAAACGCTGGTACGAGGTAAGGGCCTGGTCACGCGAGCTGGCGAAATCCGCACGCTCCATGATGGAGATATCCAAACTGGCACTGACAAAAAAGATACGCAACGTGCTGCTGATCTCCAACTCGGCTGACAATGCGGAAAGGCTACTGCTGCCGTTCATGGCGAACTTCGAAGAGAACCAGCGGATCATACAGGACTACGGACAGCAGAAAAAACCGGGAGCGTGGGAAACCGGGGAATTCACCTGCATGTGCGGGTGCTCCTTCCGCGCCATCGGAGCCGGGCAATCACCGCGCGGTACACGTAACAAGAACTTCCGCCCGGACTTCATCCTGGTGGACGATATAGACACCGACGAGGAGTGCCGGAATCCGGAACGGATCAAAACCAAATGGAAATGGCTGGAGGAGGCGCTGATACCGACCATGTCCGTATCGGGAAACTACCGCATCCTGTTCAACGGGAACATCATCGCGCCGGACTGCTGCATCAAAAGGGCCATCGAAAAGGCCACCGAACTGAAAGCGAAAGGAATCGGGCACGTGGATATCATCAACATCCGGGGAAAGGACGGACTGTCCGTATGGCCCGAAAAGAACTCCGAGGAGGATATCGACCTCTTCCTTTCACTGGTGAGCGCGGCGGCGGCACAGAAAGAGTTCTTCAACAACCCGGTGGTGGACGGCGGCGTGTTCGCGGAAATCACCTACGGGAAAGTGCCGGCACTCTCCAGGTTCAAGTTCCTGGTGATATACGGGGACCCCGCACCGGGAGAGAACAAGACGAAAAAAAGTTCCACCAAAACGGTGTGCCTGCTCGGGAAACTCGCGGGAAGGCTTTATCTGATAAAAACGTTCCTGGACAGGGGGCTGAACGCGGAATTTGTAGAGTGGTACATCAAGCTGCTGGAGTTCGTGGGCGGAAAAACCACCGTGTACTGTTACATGGAGAACAACAAATTACAGGATCCTTTTTTCCAGCAGGTATTCCAGCCCATCGTGCGGCGGATACGCAGGGAAAGGAAAATATCACTGTACATCACCGGGGACGAGGAGAAGAAAACCGACAAGGCCACACGTATCGAGGCGAACCTGGAACCGCTCAACCGGGAGGGGAACCTGATACTCAACGAGGCCGAAAAGGACAACCCGCACATGAAACGGATGGCGGAACAGTTCAAGCTGTTCAACCTGCAACTGACCTATCCGGCAGACGGACCCGACTGCGTGGAGGGGGGAAACAGAATTATAGACCACAAGGCCAGACAGTCGGAAAAGCCCGTCATTGTCACAAGGAAAAGCACGCGGTCACAAAACAAGTACAGAGTGTAAACTTCAATACCTATCATTATGAGCAAATTTATCGAACTTTCAGACTACGACGCGAGCATACACCGCGAGATTCTGGACGCACTGACAAGGGAGGACGACGCCGTCGTGGAGATATGCGAGGACCGCGCCGTCGCCGAGATGCGCTGCTACCTTTCCAGACGTTACGACTGTGACAAAATATTCACGGCAACCGGTGACAAACGCAACCAGCTTGTCCTGATGATGGCCATCGACATAGCCGTGTACCACATTTTCTGCATACATAACCCGAGGAACCTGTCACCGCTGCGGAAGGAACGCCACGAAAGGGCGGTCGAATGGCTGAAAGCCGTGGCGGCCGAGGAGATATCGGTGGACGGCCTGCCCCTGCTGTCCGAAGAGACGAGGGCGGCAAAATCCAATTTCCTTATCAAAAGCAACCGTAAACGTGTAAACCATTGGTAATATGAGCAAAAGAAAGAAAGGGGCCGGAAAGATAACCCAAAGCGGGAACCTGCCGAGGCCCGGGCAGAAAGGACCCGCAACCATCATACTGACACAGCCCAGAAGGTTCGGTATAGACATAGCGGACTACATGCTCGCGGTAAGGGCTTTCGAGAATGTGGACTACTCCAGACGCTTCAGGCTGTACGACCTGTTCAGCGACATACTCATGGACACGCACCTGACAAGTGTCATAGAGAAACGGAAGAATGCCGCACTGGCATCTTCCATAGAATTCCGCAGGAACGGGAAGCCGGACGAGAAGGTGAACAAGCAGATCAGGTCCCCATGGTTCCGGAAGTTCATAGGGGACATCCTGGACGCCAAATTCTGGGGGTTCTCACTCGTGCAGTTCTACCGCAAGGGGGAATGGGTGAACTACGACCTGATACCGCGCAAACACGTCGATCCCGTGCGCAGGCTCATACTGCGGCACCAGACGGACACCACCGGGACGTCCTGGGACGAGTACCCCGACCTGTTGTTCATCGGTTCACCCGACGATCCCGGACTGCTGGTGAAAGCAGCCATCTGGGTGATATACAAACGTAACGACGTGGCGGACTGGGCACAGTTCGCGGAAGTGTTCGGAGCGCCCATCAGGGAGTACACGTATCCCACGGATGACGACGAGGCACGGCAGAAGGCGCTGGACGACGCGGACAGCACCGGAAGCCTGTCGGTTTTCGTGCACGCGGAGGATACGGTGCTCAAGCTCGTGGAAGCCGCGAACAAGACAGGGAGCGCGGACCTCTACGACAAACTCTGCGAGCGCTGCAACAACGAAATCTCAAAGCTGTTCCTCGGAAACACGCTCACCACCGAAGCCTCCGACAAGGGCACACAGGCACTGGGAACCGTACACAAGGACGTGGAGGAGAAAGTGACGCTCTCCGACAGGCAGGACATCCTCGACGTGCTCAACTATGACATGGCCGACATATTCGCAATGCTCGGAATAGACACCACAGGTGGGGAGTTCTGCTATCCGGAAAAGAAGCTTATCGAACCGGAGAAAAAGATGTCCATCCTCACACAGCTGCGCACGAACTTCAACCTGCCGGTAGGTGACGACTACCTCTACGAGGAATTCGGGATCGAGAAACCGGCAAACTATGACGAGCTGAAGAAACGCCAGGAGGAGAAAGCGGCGGAAATCGAGGCGGCGAAGGCCCGAGAGACCGAAAAGGCGGAAGAGGATGAACCGGATCCGGAAGAAGAACCGGAACTGGAAAAGCACGGTAAAGGAACACCCAAAGAAAAGAAAAATGCCCTTAAAAACGCATACAACTGGCTGAAACGTTTTTTCGGGAAAGCCCCGGGGAGAGACGGGGCAGCTTTAGAATGGTGATAAACGACCTCTACAGAATGGAGGACAAACAGGTGGAAACTTTATTCTCGTTCGATGAAGAGGTACTGAAGAAAGCCCTGAAGAACATATACAGCAAAGATTTCCATCCCATGACCGACATCGAGGAGAACCTGTTCGAGGCCACGTGGAAAACGATGAACAAAGCCACCGACAAGGGGTTTGGGACACGGAAAACCGATGATCCGGATTATGACTTCTACCGTGAAATTCGAATGAACAACGCCGTGTTCGCAGCTTTCAAGGTACACAGGGCACAGAACGACATGGCAGCGCTGCTGCTGGACAAAAACGGAAGTTTAAAGCCGTTTGAACAGTGGGTGAAGGAAGCCATGCCCATAGCCGACCACCAGATGATCCATTGGCTGCGTACAGAATACGACACGGCCGTCATACGGGCACACCAGGCCGCGGACTGGAGACAGTTCGAAAGGGAAAAGGACATATTGCCGAATCTCAAATGGATGCCGTCCACATCCATACATCCGGGAGCGGACCACAGAATATTCTGGGGAACCATACGCCCCGTCGATGATCCATTCTGGAACGAGCACAGACCGGGGGACCGGTGGAACTGCAAGTGTACGCTCTCATCAACGGATGAAGCGCCGACAGCAGTACCGGACGAAAACGGGCAGAACAAGGCACATGACGGTCTGGAAAACAATCCGGGAAAAGACGGCAAACTGTTTTCAGACAAACACCCCTACGTTACTGAAGCGCATCCGGGAGCAAGAAAAGCCGTGGACGCACTGACCAGGCGCATCAACGAAATGATAGCCGAAATGCCGGACAACCTGACGCTGGAGGAAAAAACCGATATCGCCTGCAACAATCTCAAGATAGAAAAGGCACTCGGCGTTACCAAAGGCAAGCCGATGACATACGAACAGGCGAACAAGGGAAAGGAGAACCCGAAATTCGGAAAAGAAGAAGGATACCGCGTGAATTGCCAGACCTGCACCGTGACACACATGCTCAGAAGGTTGGGGTTTGACATCGAGGCAAAACCCAACATCAGACAAAGCGCATACAATGAAATGGCAAAACAAGGTATCACATGGGAAGAACGTTTCCTGAACCGGGACGGAACAAAGCCGGATTATGACTATACCTATAAATGGCAGGTCAGAAAGGGATATCAAGTAATGAATGCAAACCGGCTGAAGGAATACTTCAGGGAAAAATTCAGAGAGGATGGAATATACGAGATATATTGTGCCTGGAAAGGCGGCTCCGCACACGTGTTCTGCGCGGAGGTGACTGAAGGAAAGACAAGGTTCTTCGACCCGCAAACCGGAAAGGATGATGCAAGCAATTACATACAGAGCATGAAAGCGGGCCGTGTGGGAGTGATAAGAATAGACAACAAACTGGTAAATCCCAAAATCATGGGACTATTCATCACCAAATAAACGGGAAGAAAGTGCCAGCCCCTCCTCACCGTCCACCAGACGGCAGGACTGGCCGTCGAACAGAATAAAGGCGGGAAGACCGACAGGCAACTCAAAACCATCCCCGTCAACACAGCCCACGGAATAGATGCTTCCTTCAGGGGAACTGGCTGATAAGACAACGGAGTTGTAACCGCTACTGTTTGCTAATTCCGACACTTGTTTAGGTATTTCCATAACGCAAAAAGGCACATAAAAAACGCCTTGCTGCAAAAGTATAAAATTATTTTTTAATTCAGTCATTCATGGACATAAAAGAATATTCAAAGCTGCTAAAAGCCAAACGGAAAGAACTGGATGGACTAATGAAACGGAAGATGCCGGTTATCGCCGGACGAATGGCAAAAGACCATTTCCAGGACAATTTCCGGCAGGGAGGATTCGTAAACGGGGGATTACACCCGTGGCCGAAAGCGAAAAGGCTGTCCTCGGGACGGACCGATGCGGCAGGGAACTACGGGACGCTGCTCTCCGGAAGGAACCATCTCTTCAGCTCCGTCAAATACATGCCGGGAGAATACCGGGTGAGGGTGGCAAACGAACTCGTCTATGCGCCGGTCAATAACTGGGGAGGAGAAGTGCATCCGACCGTTACGCCCCAAATGCGACGTTTTGCATGGGCGAAGTATTACCAGGCTTCAGGCAAGGCTAAAAAAGCCGCCACGGGCAAAAGAAAAGGCAAAAAGAAGGGTTCTGCCGCAAACAATGAACCGCAGGAAAATCAGGAAGCGCTGAAATGGAAAAGGCTGGCGCTGACCAAAAAGAAAAAGCTCCGGATAAAAATACCGCAACGCCAGTTTATCGGGGAAAGCCGGGAACTGTCCGAAAAGATAGACCGTAAAATGGAGAATGAAATCAGAAATATTTTAAACTTATAACAACATGGAAGAAATTTTTATCGCGATCATGGAACGCATCGCCGAAAAGATGCCTGAACTGTCATACATTGACGAGGACTACGGACAGCTTGAAGCCGGGGCGGAGGAGGACCACTATCCGGTAACCTTCCCCTGCGTGCTCGTCGGGAACGCCGAATCGGACTGGAATGACCTCGGTTACGGGGTACAGAAAAGCGAGTCACTCATCACCATACGACTGGCCATTGACTGCTACGATGACACCCACTACACCTCCGGAACCTATGACAAGGTAAGGGAACGGCAGCTGAAGGCCAAAGAGCTGTACAAGGCCTTGCAGGAGTTCCAGTGCACGGAAGAGACCAGCCCGCTGGTCAGGGTAAAGAGCCGGGACTATTCGCTGCCGGGAAACATCAAGGTGTACGAGACGGTTTATTCCTTCACGCTGCATGACGAGTCGGCCATGCAGTAAGGGGAAGGTTCATTCCCCCGTGAACAGGGAAAGCTGGACGGCTGTCAGGCGGGGTTTCTTAACCTTTGGGACGGGCTTCACCTCCAAGTCCTTCAGCTCCCGGCACTTGCACCGGATAATGGACATGATCCGCTCCTCGGAAATGAAAAACTCCTGACGGGACAACACTTTCAGGGCATCATCAAAACGCAGGCGCTGCACCTCCGTCCAGTAATAGTAACGGCGGCACAGGGCTTCATCACGGAGTTCTATCAGTTTTTTGTCTCGTCCTTTGGCCATAAGTTCAGGTATATGCTGCAAAATTAGGCATTTAACCGGGGATGTTAATAAAAAAACGCCGCATCGTGTATGAATGCGGCGTTTTTCTGTTTAGAGTGTGAACAAAATCACATGGTCATCAGTTCGGTGTCATCCTCACCCGGAACAAACGGCTCGATGCGGGTGATCACCTTGCTCTGTACCTTCACCCGCCCGCTGCCATTACAGACCGGACATTTTGCGGATAAAGGAGCTCCTCCCTGGTCCAGGTAAAAGATACGTCCCTTGCCTTCACAGCGCTTGCAGGCCATGACGTGCGGCGCGATGTTCTTCGTCTTTTCCATAACTACAACCGGCAGAATGAAGGCTCGATACGGCGCCAGACACCGTTCTCGTCACGTTTATGAAAATAGTAGTTCACCGCGGTCTTGTACACCACATTGCTCTCACGGAAGAGGTCCATGATCTCCGTGTATTCACTGTCGAAACGGTCCTCCAGCTCGTATAGCTTGCTCACCGACTTGTAGTCCAGATCACCCTGACGGTTACGCTCGATCATGGTCATACCGAGCTGGTACATCGGATCATCGGTACCGAGTTCCCGGCTCATGGCGTAACGCTTCAGGTAATCCACCAGACGCTCGGCGGCGAGGTTGGCACGCTCATCGAAGCTCTTCACCTTGTTACTCCTCACTTCCAGCTTCATGTCACCGTCCACGATGGTGAAACTCGCCTGGTCATCCTTGCGAAGTTGCCCATAGTCACGCATCAGGTCACGGAAAGAGGCGGCTTCCTTCTCTACCCAGTCACGGAAGGCCTTCACGTCATCCACAACTGGAAACAGCCTGTTCTTCACTTCAAGCATGAACTGCGCACGAAGCCCTTCGTAGGCATCGCGACGATTGCGCTTGTTTTCCTTCTCTTCCTGCTGGAGCTGTTTCAAAAGCTCCTTCCTGTCCTGGGCGGACAGGCTTTTTAATTGTTCTTTCAAGTCCATAACTGAAAAATTAAATGGTTATTACTGTTGTTTACTCTCACGTTTGCGGCGGATGGCGCGCAGCTTCACCTGCAACGCGTCCAGCGCCTCGCAGTCAAGTTCACGGAACTCCTTGCCGGCGATACGGCTGTCCCGGCAGAAGGCGTTCACCCGGTCCCAGTCGGCCGTATCGATGCCCAGCAGCTGCATCTGGTGAAGCACCGCCGAACGCTTCTGACGGAGAATCTTCAGGAGCTGTTCTTGATAAGTGGGCGGTACCAGCTTCTGCATGGCGGACACGGCGGCACTGTATTCCTTCAGTGTCATGTCACGCAGACTCGTGGTACGTCCCTCCGTGTACTGGGAAACGATGCTTTCCTTCAGTGCGTCACGATCCGATGTCGGAAGGCGGTTCAAAAGGCTGTAAAACGCCGCATAATTCTCGGGTTTATTTAACTGCTTGCGGCTGTTGATGTCTATCTGCATGGCTATACTGTTTTTTTGTTTATTTTAAGGTCATTGATTTCCTTAATCACTCTCTTTACTCTGATAGTACACAAATAATCAAGAAGATGCTCTTTTTCATTTTTTGTACACTTATACTGGTCGAAAAATTCAAGTATGCCCATTCTATTCAGATTTTCATTAACTCAAACTATTCATACCACATCAGCACAACTCTATGATTTCACCCACGGCAGAGCGTAGAAGAGTACGCAAAACCG
Source organism: Bacteroides sp. 1001302B_160321_D4 (assembly GCF_015667765.1). Classification (NCBI taxonomy): domain Bacteria; kingdom Pseudomonadati; phylum Bacteroidota; class Bacteroidia; order Bacteroidales; family Bacteroidaceae; genus Bacteroides; species Bacteroides sp. 1001302B_160321_D4. The sequence goes on from NZ_JADPLO010000057.1 coordinate 37,178, forward strand.
AAGGGTTTCCGCTATCATAGATGACTTCCACACAACACTCATGGCGTGCGTTACGTGACACAACCAGCTCGCAAGTCATATTCTCACAGAGCCATTTTTCCACTACTTTACGGACACCAACTGCGGTGACCACAATTACCATTTTTTTACTCATAATATTGACCGTGCTGTATGTTATTCAACTCTTATCCTCCCGGTGTACTGGTTTCCCCGAAACTTCATCCCCTTGGTGAAGCCGCCCGGATATCCCAGTTCCTTGCTTCTCGCGTTTGCCAGCAACAAATGTTCCCGGCTAAGGGAGGCTACAAAACCTTTGTCCTTTTCCAGTCCCATCTCTCGGGCCTTCCGGGTGACGCTGCGTTCGGAAACACCGAGCATTTCAGCCAGCTCCCGGTTGAGGGTATTGTGATAGTGGCGACGCATGATGGAAAGCATATTACCGTTCCAAAAGATACGGGTGGAATATCCCTTATGCTCGACGAGCCGTCCCAGTGTCCGGTGCATGAAAGTACCGTCAGCAACCTTCCGGTGCTTGCGGTACTGTTCACGCTTGTACACCAGCACACATTCATGACACCAGGAACTCCGTCCCCCATTCTTCAACGGATAGAACTCACGCATCCACAACTTTCGGCCGCAATGCGGACAGACACGTTTACGTTTCTGCTTGTTGTTATTTTCACTCATAGCTGTTTATGCTGCATTCATCAGTTCATATTCAAATTTTCACCGAACGGAATAGTATTAATGTCAGCCTTTCTCGTGTAGGCCTGCATAAGTCCCACGGAAAGCAGCATATAGACATTCTTATTCGCTTTGACAACCCCGGAAATAGAGCCGACAATATGTTCAGTCTTGCCGGTAATGATTGAGCCGGCTATCTGCTCAAGCCCGTCTGGATGGTCCTCACTGGCCGCAACGCTCATAAAGGCACTAAGATCGTTTTCCTTACAAAAGTTATCCACGTATTGGCAGAGTTCCTTTACTGCCTCTTTCTGTTTTTCTGTAATCATTTCTGTTAAATTTTAATGGTTAATAATTATATGTTGAAATCGCGAAATCTCTTTTTTGATACTGGCTGTACATAGTTTCCTCCCAATCCGTCTCTTCCTCCTCCGGAAGGTCATCCTCATCAAGTTCTACCTCCTTACGGTAAATCAGATACCGTGCCTCCAGAAAGAAGAGGACCACGCGGCGCAGGAACTCACGGGCGGAGGCGATGCCGTGCTTTTCCATGAAGGAGGCGATACGGTCCGGACCGATAGTGTTCGTGCGGATGCTCACCAGACACTGCCGGCGGAAGTCCTTCAGCGTGCTGCCCCTCACCTCGAACACGCGGTCAGCGATACGGCCGAGACTCTCCGGAATATGGTATCCGGAACCTTCGTCATCCGTTCCCACCAGCAGTTCAGCAGCAGCCGTCAGCATACCCTCCACGCTCATGCGCTGGGCAGCGGCCGTCTCCTTCAGGAACACGTACTGGTAATTGCTCACGTAGGTATGTATGAGGTAGCCTTCAGGACGGCGGAACACCTCTTCGGAGGCAAGCTCCATCGAAAGGTTGTTCAATGTCACACCGGTACCGCAGCAGAAGGCGCACACCAGGCGGACGGCAAGACGCTGGCGGTTGCCCCAGCCGCCAGCGATGATGGCACGCTGCAGGCTGCCGGCAACGGCCGGATCCATCTCGAAGAACAGCACCGACTTCTCCTGACGGCGGAAGAAGAACGACATGTCCGGAATACGATCCATGCAGAGGAGGATGCGCCGGGTGGCCGTGGAGACCCTGCCACCATCCGTCATGCGGATGTAGGACTTCACCAGGTGGTTCATCACTACCGTCATGTCGGAAAAATGATAGTCGGCAACCTTCCCGCGGAACAGTTCATGAAGCAGAACGGGCAGCTTCACAACGTAGTTGTAATACTCCTTTCTCATGGCTCACTTGCTTGAAGGTTTCCAGTCCACTGTTATAATCGCATCCAGCTCACCGCTGCCGCCACACACCGGGCAGGATACATGCACGTCCTCGCGGCTGCCCTCTTCCGTTCCCCAGAACCAGCCGTTGCCCTTGCAGTAACCACACTTGTGGCCGGTACTGACGAAGTTCTCACGGTTAGGCCCCTTACACATATAGGCGGGAGGACAAATCTCCAGCTGTTTCTTTATCCTGCTCATGACTGGCCTCCTTTCTGTTTCGATCCCGCCACATTCCAATAGTCATAGGCGCCCTTCTCCCAGATTGTGTATTCACCAGTGGCCCCCTGATAACGTCCCTTACTGAAGGCAACGTAGCCCTCTACCCATATCTTCAGGTCGGCATCATACATCACGCTCGTGGCCGCATCACCTTTAGGATTCTTGCCACGGGCATGGCTGATGAAAACAAACAGCTTGTCCGGAAACTCCTCCTTCAGCTGGATATAGTCACGATACGTCATCTGTGTGTATTGGAAGCTGTCAATGATCACGATGTTGAAACTCTTATGACGCCGGAGCCTGATCTTCAAGGTGGGGATGTCCTCCCTGATGAACGCCAAATGGCGGCTTACCTCGGCCATACCAAAGCGCCGCAGGTTATTCTGGACTGTCAGAGAAGTTCCTTCCTCCAGGGAGTTGAACGCCACACGGTCATACTTGCAAAGTTCCTTGCAGAGCTGCATCACGAAAGAGGTCTTACCGTTACCGCTGTTGCCCCACACGAACCAGCAGCCCCGGACTTCCGGAGTGTCGAAGGCATCCTTCCATTTCCCTTCGAAAGGGAATACGTCATACTTCTTGTTCAGGATGTCCCTGACATTCAAGGCACGTCTCATGCCCGCTTTTTTATTATCCTTTTTCTCTTCTTCCATGGTCAGAACAGTGTTAGTTGTCGGATATTGTCAATTCGGTCAAGTACGGCCTGCCGTGCGGCACCCCGCAGTTTCTCGTGGCAGAGCATCCTGCCGAGTGCCCACAAAAGGGCATTCTCACGGGTGGCAAACTGTCCCCATTTACGTCCCGGGTTGAAACCACCGCCGGAACCGCCCACCTCCATGTGAACGCCGGCAACCCACCAGCCGTCCTGCTGTCCCACAAGGGCGTCCAGGTAGTCGCGACCATTCCGGTAAACGGTCACCGTCTCGTATTCCCTCAAGACTGGGTAATCGCTCCAGGGAGCGGGAAGCTGCTCGCGACCGTCGATCTTTAAGTATTCAAATTTGTTTTCCATATCCTTAAAATTACGTTTGAACGGTATTTGAACGGGGGTCATTCCCCCGTCATGCGTTTCACCTTGTGAATGGACTTCCTCACACGCCGCAAATCAAAGTCACATGTCGAAGCCTCCTTTATCACCTTATCGATGTCTTTCCTGTCAGTCACACCGTTGGCGGAACAGATCGCAAACACGTCGTTCACGTCCGTAGGCTCCAACTCATAAAATTTCCGTCCGATACGGCTGTAGAACTCCTTGTAGCCGGGCTTCTGGTACCGCAAGCCGTTGCTGATGCGCTTGGCAATATAATCGGTACTCAAGAACACGACACCGCATTTCTCCTCCAGCTTGTTGTACAGGCTGATGAAATAGTGGAACACCGGTTCGGTCAGCTTGTCCGCCTCGTCGAACACCAGCAGGGGCGCGTCCATCTGGATGATGTCATCCAATATAAGCCCCCACACCTCACGGATATTATACCCTTCGGTCCGGATTCCGACCGTACGGGCGATCTCGCGGACAAAGTCACCTTTCTTCATGTCCTCAGAGCAGAGGATATAGAAAACCTCCTTATGCTCCTGGAGGTAAACACGGGCGGTGGTACTCTTGCCACAACCGGCCTCGCCGGTCACCCAGATAACATTGCGCCAGCGCTGCGCATCGGAGAGTACAGCCGTGATCTCCTGGTAAGCACCGGTCTCCACGATCTGCCAGCCGGTAGCGCTTACACCACCGACCTGCGAGGCGACATTACGGAACATCTCGTCGCTGATATTCTCATAACGGCCATTCAGGATATTGCTAACAGTACCTACACTAACCCCCTTCAGGCTGCCAGCAGCCTTCGTCTGGCTCGGGTATTTCGCCACGTAAGCCCGGAGGCTTTCACTGATGGCGTCCTTTTCTTTCATTGTAATTTCCATAATCAATATTTTTTATCTTGTTATAAATCTGTTCCTTATAATTTCCCGACCACCTTGCGGATGCTCACTTCCTTCTTCTCAAAGCTGTCCCATGTCACGTTGCTGATGACTTTCATGTCTCGGCCGATGGAAGGACGGGCCGGCTGGCTGTATTTTCTTGTGCGACGGTCAATCTGGCGTTGCGCCTCCTTTCCGAGACCTTTCAGGTCAGGGGTACGCAGACCGTTCTGTTCCGGTGCGACACCATGTTCGTACTCGATGTCCTTGGCAACGACCTGGCGGTTTATACGCTCGTTGATGACGGCCTCCTGCTGGGCGCGGATGAAACGTTTCTCGGCTTCCGTCTGCTCCTGCTGGGCACGGTGGATCATCAGCGGGAACGAAGCCACACACTCAAAGCGCATCGCTCCGCCCTTATCCTTGTACAGCAGACGTACGCTGCTCATGTCATAAGGATCGTACTGGACATAGAACTTCTTGTAGGTGTTACGTCGGCGCCATTCCAGATCAGGCTCACCGGGGGCGGAGAAAACCTCGTAAGGGTATTTCTTTCCCTGTACCGTGATCTCGATACCGTTGGCGGTGAACAGCGACGGTTTCTCGGTCGTGTACCAGAACATCTCCACCATATCCGACACACTTACCGCATCGGTAGCCTCGTTCACGCTGGTATTGTACATCTCAATCCGGGAGATGCCGGTGGCAGGGTGTTTCATTGAATTCCACTGCTCACGGGCGGCGGCATACTGTTCCTTCAGTTCCTCCAATGTGGGGAGGGAGTCGATGTTCGCGTTGATGAATTCCAAATTCGGACGGCTTGTATCTCTCTTTGCCGTAATATTCTGCCCGGTGAAACCGAAACGTTTCTTCAATACCTGGCTCTGGAAGCGGTAGAAAATGTTCTCAATCGTCTTAGATTCGCCATTATACGGAGCTGTCGGGCGGTGGATACGGCTGATCTTCGAGAAAAGGCCCAGCGCCGCGTTCTTCTTATGACCGCCCTGGTTGTCGCACACGATCTCGTAGGGTTTGTGCCGGCTCGTCTGGATAGCCATGCGGAAAGCATGGTACTGGGCGATATAGTCCTCGTTGTCGCTGATGTAATAACCGAGCAGGACTTCACTATAGGCATCCACCACCTCGTACACGCTTGTAGTGCACTTGTTTCCGTTCTCGTCACGATAGTAGAGGTTCAGCTTCGTGCCGTCGCCATACCAGAGGCTGTCACGACGGCCCGGAAGGATGGTCCGGTGCTTGCGGTCATAACGCTGGTGTGCCTTCATTTCCCCATAAACGGCATCGTACCACAGAGGTTCGACACGCGGGCTGTTGAACCATTCGCGGAGGCTGCGGGGACTCTTCAGGGGCTTCCAGCCACGTTCCGGAGCGACACGGTTGTACTCCTCGAAGATCTCCATGTCAGTATAAACCGGAACGCGGCTGCGTTTCAATGCTACAAGGTAACGCCCGCCGTCCTCCTCGATCTTCAGCGTGTTGCTGTTGCCGTATTTACCGCTCACAAGCACACCGTAGTTGTCGGGACGGAACTTGTTTATCAGGGCTTTCAAACGCCCCACACTGCCCGGAAGACTGTGCCCGTACACCGGACGCCATTCCTCACTCGTGACAAGCAGAAGTTCCCAAAGGTTACGGCGGAAACCGGTCAGCTTGTTATTGGATGAACTCAAGCGTTTGAACTCTTCCATCAACGCGTTCAGCACCGAAGCGTTCCAGGTGTATTCCTTCTTCACATCCTCGGGAAGAGCGACCATCTCACCGTTCTTGTCGTAACGGTAATCCTCGAAAAAGTTCTCGGCCTTCTCGTCTTTCTTCACTATGTTACGGATCATTTCCTGTCTCATTTGTTTCTCGGGTTCGCCATGACGCTCAACCCAACGTTTCTTGTATTTCTCGGGAAGGGAGGAATAGGCATACAGAGCCGGATTATTTTCACCACCGCCACGGGAAACGACATCCAGTTTTTCTCGGGACAGCTGGCTATTCAAAGTGCCTTTGGGCATTATATCCAGCAACTCTTTGTAAGTTACACACAATATATTATCAAAGTATTCCATCTCCCAGCTTGATTATCAATCCTCTAAATCATTCAAAGGGACATGCTTCTTCAGCAGCCGCACGGAGATCCCGAAATTCAACACTACGAGAAGTTCCAGCAGCGGATTAATAAAAAAAATAGAGAGCAGGATCCCGAAACTCATACAGAAGTAAAGCACGCAAAAGCGCTGTTTTCGTTTCAGACGAGCAAACCAGTGCAGCTGGTCGCTGAATAATGTCATCAAATCATTTTTCATGGCTACTTGTATTTTGAGGATTACCACCTACTTTGGATCCACCGCGCTCAATGGCGAGCTTACGAATGGAACGGGCCAATTTGCTGTTCTTACGGAAGGCAAGCGCATGACTCACCATCACGTTTGTACAGCCCATCAGTTCGGCAATTTTATTCACCTCACCGTATTCTACAACTATTCGTTCTTTCATACTATCTAATATTTAAATTATCGTAGTGGGCAGTCGCGGATTCGAACCGCGGACCATAACCTCTCCATTATAGGAGTTTAGTTTGTTCTACCAGCTGAACTAACTGCCCGAGAAAATTATTAAAGCTCCTTTATCGCATCCTCCGGAACACATATTACAGTCCAAACCTGACCATTTTTCATATAATCGATATTATATTCCCGCACGAACGTACAAATGTTATAATCCCAGTCACGAACTATACCATCAATGATCTCACCATTTCTCTTGGTGATTCTCACACTTTGTCCCTTTTTAAATTTTACTTCCATTTTGCTTCTTTTTAAATTCTCATTGTTACCTCAAGCCTTTTTTGTAGCTTTGGGGCGTGTTTAAACTTTAATCACGTGGCAAATATAGTCTAAGTTTCTTAGACAACAAAGTATTAATCCAAATAATTTAGATTTATGAGCGTTTTTTCTAAGAATCTTAGATATTTAAGGGAGAGTAGGGGACTTAAATTAGATGAATTTGAGTTTCTGGGCATCAAAAAAGGTACAATGTCAAACTATGAACTGGGTAATACAGAACCTAAATTGAGTTTGTTATGTGAAATATCTAAGTTTTTTAGAATATCAATCGACGACTTTCTTTTAAAAGATATAGAAGCCGAAAAAATTACACCAGTAGTAACGGAAACAGCTCCTCCAGAAACAGCTAACAATAATTTTAGGGAGCTTCTGGATGTTTTAAGGGAAAAAGACTCCACCATTCGAGAAATGGCAGAGGAAATAGGGATGCTCAAACAGACAATTACACAACTTAAACAGGACAAGTCGGGGCGTGTTTCGGATGCAAGCGATTCTACGGTTGCCAATGCCATCTAAAACGTGTTTTATGGGGAAAGGGAGGTAAAAACAGTTAAATCACTATTTTACAGCAGAATATATAAAAATACAGGGGAGTAAATAAATATTATCTATATACAATTTACCCCCTACAATATTATAAAAACCGATGAATACCAAATAAAAAAAAGATATTTCCCCGTTTTATTAGAACAAAATAGGCACAAAAATGAATAACCAAATGAATAAGCAATCAAAACATTTCGTTTTTGTAATAGCTTAAATGAATAACCAAATGAATAAGCAAGTGAATAACCTTTCCACTTTTTAAGACGTTCAAAGCGTTCAAACGGATAAATACAGCCTTCCATCATAGTTTGACACTTATAAGGGCAAAAAAAGCCGCTTTTGCGGCTTTTAATTGCGTTCTAAGGCATTTTATCCCTTTCTGGTACATGTTATCAAGCGAGACTGAATAATCATTGCACGTTTCGTGTATTTGGCAATGTCATCAACCAGTCCAGCATGTAAAAGACTACTCTTAGTGATTCCGACCTGTTTCTCCGTCAGAGTTTCAAAAATGGCCGATATACTACCAAAGTAGATGTTCTTTTTCTCAAAAATCAAATGTACATGGATAACTTTACTCATGATATATAGTATTTATTTCACTGCAAATATACCAAATATCAGCTATATGGAATAATTTTAATAAATAAAAATAGGAGAGAAGCGAAGCGCTCCCCTACTCCACTTGCATAAATTACACCATTTGGTTATCTTTGTATATGGAAGTATGGCCTGGGCAAAGCATCGGAGTGAAATAATACCATACTGCCTGAATTCTCCCCTACTCCACTCCTAATGTAAAGAGATTCATTTGAACGGCGTTCAAACAAGGTTCAAATGTAAGCTCGATGTAAAGCGATGTAAACGCTTCGTTTTTCCACCCAGCTCACTCCTACCCCGTTCTAACGCTTTGAAAACCAAAGCAATCAGATATTTTCAGACCGACCGAACTTTGACACGCATCGTTTCTCCCCCCTTAAAGGGCAGTTTCCTCCCTACTACAGTTGATCTTACAAGACAACTCACCCAGATAATACTCCAGGCGAGCCATTTGGATATAGTCCAATAAAGTATAATCACCTTCAGTTGACAAATCAATCAATTCTCTTATCAAAGCATAGGCCAGTTCACATTCCGTATAGGTTAAATCCGAGAGAGGTTTGTGCATGACAGGATGCTGAACCAGCTGAACAACAATGCGATTAAAGTCTCCGTACATAGGTTGCGTTATTTACCGCATCAGTTCCCGATGGTGCGAGGGTTTATAAAAAAGAAAGAGCTCTAAGTTTGCAGTCGCAAGATAAGAGAGTGGAAAATTTATCTTAATAATACCAAGCGTGGCAGATAAATTTGT